>JBBRJR010000082.1:0-10285 GCA_038218865.1 Kapaibacterium sp. (SeqCode)
GAGGAAGAAGCATTGAAATTATAAGAACTTACGAAATTCATTTTCCATGTTCTTGTCCCCCCTCTTTTAAAAGGGGGCTAGGGGGTGTTCATATTAAAATTAAAATTATGTGGTTTGTTTTACACGATTGTAATGCCCAAAACCTAAAAATATATTTTCTGAGACAGCCTCCCTACAAAAGAAAATCAGCCTTCCGAACGCCTACTGCCTACTGCCTGTTTCAGCCACAAGGTCATATTCTTGGGCTTCAATAACTTTTGCAGTAATAAACGAACCAGGAACGAGTTTTTCTCGAGTTTTGATTATTACTCCGTTATCGATTTCCGGAGCGTCCGCAGCGGTTCGTCCTAAGTAAGTTTTGCCCTTTGTCTCTTCGATTAAAACTTCTATATCTTTTCCGACTAAAGATTTATTTTTTTCGAGCGAAATATTTTGCTGCAATTCCATCAATTTTCCGAAGCGTTCCTCTTTTAAGTCCTCGCTGATGGGATCGCCCAAATCAAATGCTGGTGTGCCTTCCTCTGGCGAATAAGTGAAAACGCCCATTCGCGAAAATTTCATTTCTTGGACAAAATTATACAGCTCGGAGAAATTTTCTTCCGTTTCTGTTGGGAAGCCTACGATAAAGGTAGTTCGCAAGGAAATTTCAGGCGAAATGGTTTTAATGTCAGTGAGAAGGGATCTGATTTTATCGCTGCCGGCGCCGCGCCCCATTGATTTTAGAACGCTGTCCGAGATGTGCTGCAAGGGCAAATCGAGATAATTGCAAATATTACCTCGCTCTGCGATAGTCCTGACCACGTCAAGTGGAAATGAGTAGGGATAAGTATAGAGCAAGCGTATCCAGCGGAATTCCGAAACATCTGCCAGATGGTTCAAAAGCTCAGCGAGTCGCGGCTCGCCGTAAATGTCGCGTCCATAGAAAGTTGTGTCCTGAGCTATAACGTTTATTTCCTTTACGCCGTCGCGAGCCAAACTTTTTGCTTCGGCGAGAATTTCTTTCATATCGCGGGACTTATAATTGCCACGAATAAGCGGGATAGCGCAAAATCCGCAGCGATGGTTGCAGCCCTCTGATATTTTCAAATATGCTGAATATGGGGGAGTTAGCAACGATCGCCCGCAATCGCCCGAAGGCGAAAGTCCCAAGGCAGTTAAAATTTCGTCGTAGGTTTCGACGCCCAAAACGTCATCGATATACGGGATTTGGCTTTTCAGACTTTCTGTATATCGCTGGCTGAGGCAGCCAAAAACTATCAGTTTTTTGATGTGTTTGCGGCGTCTTTGTTCAGCTGCTTGCAATATAAGGTTTATGCTTTCGGCTTTCGAGGATTCGATGAAGCCGCAGGTATTGATAATAACGACGTCGGCTTCAGCGGGGTTTTCTGTCGTCAGCGTGCCGGCGGCATTGATACGAGCGATTAATCTTTCGCTATCGACCAAATTTTTGCTACATCCGAGCGTAAGGACAGCCACTTTTTCATATTTATTAGATTTCATATTATTTTTGTCAATGTAAATAACAACAAAAATAAGGAATTAAAATGTTACGGCAAAGAGTACAATAAAAGAAGCCGCCAAAAAATATTTGCTAAAAACAATTGTTATCAATATATTTGTATATTAAAATTAACCGAGCGCAGTATTATATGTATTATCGTAGAAAAATATTATTAGCATTAATGCAGCAATTCGGCGGATCACTAGCCAGAACCGACCTCCAGAAATTATTATTTTTATATAGTCAAAAACAAAGCGAACCAGCATATCATTTTATTCCTTATAAGTTTGGTTGTTTTTCATACCAAGCTAATCAAGACGTTTCGACGATGATTAAATATAAACAAATCGAAGAATCAAATACAAAATGGAACGCAACTGACCCAACTACCTATTTAAATGAACTTAAGCCAAAAGATAGAATTGATTTAATTGGTTTGTACAATCAATTTAAAAACCATAAAGGTAATGATTTAGTGAAATATGTTTATGAGCATTACCCATACTATGCAATAAACAGTGAAATCGCCGAAAAGCTTTTGAATGCGAATCATTTAAATAACATTAATTTATTAAAACCTAATGATATAACTCCCTTATTATTTACGATTGGTTATGAAGGAAAAGCTGTAGAGGAATACGTAAACCAACTTATCAAGGAAAACATTAAAGTATTGTGTGATGTAAGAAAAAATCCAATAAGTATGAAATATGGATTTTCTAAGAATCAGCTTAAAAACATTGTAGAAAATGTTGGAATTCGTTATCAACATTTCCCAGAGTTGGGAATAAATTCAGACAAACGCCAAAACATTAATTCGCCTAATGATTATAAAAAATTATTTGAGAAGTATGCTGCTATTACTTTGCCGGCTAAATCAAATGAAATTAACAAGTTGGCTGATATTTTAATTAAAGAAAAAAGAATAGCCCTTACTTGTTTTGAAGCAGATTACATGTGTTGTCACAGAAACAAAATAGCTGAGTCTCTGTATTTAAGATTGGACAGTAAATATAAAGTCAAACATATATGATAGATTATTATGAGAACAAAAGTTTTAATAACTGTGAAAGCCTATCCGGCAATTTCTAAAAAATACGGCGAAACTGTATGTACTGCGGGTATAACCGAAGATGGAAGATGGAAGATGGAAGATGGAAGATGGAAGATGGAAGATGGATTAGAATTTACCCTGTTCCTTTTAGAAAACTCGACTACTCTTTACAATTTAAAAAGTATGACTGGATTGAAATTGATTTAAAGAAAAATGAAAGTGATTTTAGACCTGAATCCTTTCGCCCTGTAAATCTTAAAACAATTAAAACATTTGGACACATTCCAACTGACGGGGACGCATGGTTAGAGAGAAGAAAATATGTTCTGACAAATGTTTACACAAACCTCGATAAATTAATTGCAGAAGCAAAAGATAGAAAAATAATTACTTCGATTGCGACATTTAAACCTACGGAGATTCTGAATTTCAAGTATGAGCCAATTGCTGCTGAATGGGAGCTTAATAAATTAAAAAAACTTGAATCGATGAATGCTCAAGGCACTCTTTTTGATAATGAATACGAAAATGATATTGAAAATTTTGAAGTAGTCGATAAACTACCATATAAATTCACATTTGAGTTTAAAGATGACGCCAATAAAACATCGAAATTGATGATTGAAGATTGGGAGACGGGTATGCTATATTGGAATTCCTTAAAAAGACATGAGGGCGACGAAATGAAAGCTTGCCAAGATGTGAAAAAAAAATATTATGATGAATTTGCAAAAACAAAAGATTACTATCTGTTTTTAGGAACCACAAAACTCCATCATTATAACTCGAAGAACCCTTTCGTAATAATAGGAGATTTCAGACCTAATTTTATAAAACAAGAAAGTTTGTTTTAGTTGTAAATTATTTCTTCCCTTGCTGCCTTTTTATAAAATGATGAATATAAGGCTCGAACATAAGGACTAATGCTGCAAAAAGGACGCCCGCGAGCAAGTCCACCATGTAATGGTATCGCAAATAAATGGTTGCGAAAATTAAACTCGAGCCTAATACTAAAAAAACAAACCTCAAGTGAGAGCGGAATTTAAACGCGAGCCAAATATTCATCAGAGTCATCATAGAGTGTCCGCTCGGCATGCAGTCTCGATTCACAAAATCTGCCGCATTGCCGACGCCGCTCGGGATGCCGCCGCCTGCGTCTATAAAATGCCGGAAGTGGTCAGCGAGCCACAAGCCAGGCAGCTCTAGGCTTAAATTGTAGTAATCATGCAAGCAAAATCGTGGACCAATCGCTGGCAAAATTAGATACAGCAAATACGATACGTAAAATCCCAAAAGAATCTGCCGAGTGAATATCGAATATTGCCTATCCTTTTTCCTGAAATGTAGCTCGACGCCGTGTGCAATAGGCATAAAAAAGAACAACATATAGGCAAATTGTAGATATTCAGTCAAGTTTGGATTTGCTATTTTTTCCAACCATTGTGTAGGGTGCCCGCCGAATAGGAACAAATCCCAAGATATAAGCAAATTGTCGTATAGTATGGGATTTATTATCGGGATAAAAACATGAATTTGAGTATAAATAAAATATATAAACGGCACGAGATAGAATTTCCGTGCGACTCCCACGAAATAATAAATATCCGCATAATATGCTATAACAAAGACAAGGGCAATTATCGCCATATCCTGCAAAAACATATCCAGAGCGTTGGGAACAGAATTAAAAAACACTACCGATAATATAACATATATCAGAAGAATCCCGACTGTATATATTTCGGTCGTGTTAAGTAAATTGAAATATTTTTTTAAGCTTATGTTTTGCATAGAATATAATTTTTAAATGTGCCAATTTGCCGCGAGCCTAAAAAAGTATTTTCTATGAACGTGACGGCTCGGTATTTGAAACGCTCGTGCTTGTGCGGCAATCTGTCTTTTATGCGTTCGCCGCTGTACTGCAATTTATTTTTCCAATACATCTTGCTTATCATCTCCCGCATAACTGCCGGATGAGTGCCTTCGAATTTCGCCAATTTGTGCAAAGGTCCGTAGTCAAATTCCTTTGGCTTGGTGGCGTACATCTCTGTTGCTTTGGCTATGCCTTTGTGGTTCGAATCAATTGCTCGGCTTTTGCTTTGCATGAGATGCGGTGGACGCACCCATCCGTAGTGATAGATGTGTGCGTCCACACGAGCAACTTTCAGCTTGCGTGTGCCTTCGGTTTGATGAGGATTGTCGTAATGAGCAAAGCTGCGAAATGATTGCGCACTTTGGTAAGAGTGTATATCCTCACGATTGCGCACAATGCGTATCTCGTGTGGATACCAGCCGTGAGATTTATGATAGTGGTCGTAATCTCCCCAAAAGTGATAATAATCAAATATCAAGCCTTCTATTTCTTTGTTATCAAGCAACTCCTCGCAGCGGGCGCGGATAGTCGGCACGTCCTTTTCGTGTATTATTTCATCAGCTTGCAAATAAAGCAGCCAATCGCCAGAGCAGGCACGCAAAGCCACATCTGTTTCGAGGGCATGGATAGCTCCTCGCTTCATATATTTTTCGTCCCAAACGGTATCGATTATATGAATTTTATCGCTGCCGATGGATAATATATCCGCCCGCGAAGTATCGTCATCATCGCCCTTGCCAATGGCAACGAATATTTCATCGCACAAAGGGAGCATCGATTCAATTGATTCCTTTACCGGATAGTAAAGTTTCGAGCCGTTGCGAACAAATGAAAAGCCGCTTATCTTCATCAAGTTATTCCGCTTTTTTTATTTCAAATATTTATCTAAAAATTGCTCTTGCTCCCAAAGCAAATGCAATATATTCTCTTTGGCATAGTACCCGTGCGATTCTTTCGGCAAAAGCACCATACGAACTGGAGCGCCCAAGCCTTTCAATGCTTGGAAATATCTCTCGGTTTGCAAAGTGAAAGTGCCGGGATTGTTATCGGCATCGCCATGGACCAAAAGTAAAGGCGTTTTCATTTTTTCAGCATTCATAAAAGGCGACATAGTATTGTAAATATCCTTTGCTTCCCAATAATTTCGCTGTTCGCTTTGGAAGCCGAACGGCGTCAAAGTACGATTGTAAGCGCCGCTGCGAGCTATGCCGCAAGCGAATAATTTCGAATGCGTCAAAAGATTTGCCGTCATAAATGCACCGTAGGAATGCCCACCCACTGCCACTTTCGATTTATCAATATAGCCCAAGGCATCGACGGCATTAATTGCTGCTTCGGCGTTGGCTACGAGCTGAGGTAAAAACGTATCATTCGGCTCAGTAGTGCCTTCGCCGATTATCGGGAACGAGGCGTCGTCCAAGACAACGTACCCTTTCGTAATCCAATATATAAACGAGCCGTAGTAGGGGAACGTAAATTCATTTGGATTTGCATTGCTTTGGCCGGCACTGTTTTTATCCTTGAACTCCTGCGGATACGCCCAGATGAGCAAAGGCAACTTTTCTTTTTTCGACATTTCGTAACCAACTGGCAAATATAGTGTTCCAGAAAGCTCTACGCCATCGTTACGTTTGTACTTTATTACTTCTTTATGAACATTGCGAATGCCCTCGAAAGGATTTTTGAAAAAAGTAATTTGCTCCAATTTATCTTTCTTTTTGTAATTACGAATGAAATAATTAGGATAATCATTTTTCGATTGAATGCGAACTAAGACTTCGCCTTTTTTCAAATCTATAACATCAAATATATTTTCCAATTTATCTTTATATGTCGAAACATACAAGCGTTTAGTTTTAAGCGATTTTGTATCGAATTCGTCGATAAACGGGAACTGTCCTTCGCGCGTGTAGCCAGCGCCAATCAATATAGCGTCGTTGCCATCTAGCGAAAGAACATATTTGCCGTACTCATTTTTCTTGGTTTCAAAGCTTCCCGGATCCGAATAAATATCTTGATAATTTCTGTCCCAAACTAAGCGGGGCTTTTGCGATGGATCTTTTGGATTGATAATATAAGTCTTTGCGTTGCGATTATCGTACCAATTATCTGTCATGACTGCTAAATCCTCACGTCCCCAAGTGATACCGTCGAATCGATTCAAAGTCTTTGCAATAGATGCTGGCTCGCTTGTAAATGGCGCTTCCCAAAGGAAGATTTCATCGCGAAATTCTACTTTTTTCTCAGGATCGCCTTCGTCCAAAGCGACTGCATAGTAAAGCGTGGCGGGCTTGTCGTTGCGCCAGCCCATATCGCGCTTGCCTTTTTGGACAGCCATAAAGCCCTTAGGCATAATTTCATTAAGTGGCTCTACGTTTACTGTTTTGATAGCATTGCCTTTCAAGTCGTAAACCACTGTATTGGAAGGGAATCTGCCAATTGGAACGATGTACGAGAAAGGCTTTTCTACGGTGGAAATCATAATATAATTGCCGTCGGGCGAGAAAGATTCACCAGCGTACATAGCCTTTCCTTTGAATAGCTCTTTGCTGCCAGAAATATTAACTTTATAAAGTTCGGAAAGAGTAATAGTCTCAAAATTTGCTTCGTCAGTTTTGTTTTTCAACAAATCCTGATATGTTCTGTTTTGTGAGACAGAGCCGTCGCCTTGCGAAACAGTTGGTCCTTTAGGCAAATCTTTTTTTGGGTCTATTAGTCGAGGTCTCGCCTGCGGTAAAAATCGAACTAAAATCGTTTGGTTATCTTTGAACCAGCTTATCGGGCTGCCCAAATTAGCATTAAGGCTGGCATCGGTCAATCGACGCGCTTCGGCTTTGAGTATATCTATTACCCAAAGCTCAACGCCTTCTTGCGTTGTATTGGTAAAAGCCATCATTTTTTCATTTGGCGACCACGCCAAGTAGCTTATACTTGGGTTTTCCGGCAAGCCAACTACTTGAATTTCATTCGTATCGCGTACTTTTCTTACCTTGATATTGTTGACGTACGTCATCGAAGATGAGATGTTGGTATTTGGATTGATACGCAGTCCGGCAAGGCGCAGTTCATCTTGATTTAAGTCATCTAAACTTTTGTAAGTTTTGCGATAAGTGAGTATCATATACTCTTTTTTGCTGTCCATCGAGACGGAGGGAGCTCGTTCGTAATCCACTAAATCCAATATAGCTTTGGAGGGCTTTTGGAATGTCAAATTTTCTTGTGAATAAAGGCTTGAAAAACTCAGAAGTGCCATAATTAAAACCGATAGTTTTTTCATTATTTTCATGATTTTTTTATTTAATATTAAACAATTTGGTTTCTATTTTTTTTTAAAACGCATTTAGGTCGATTTTGTTTCAATTCAGCTGCTAAGCTGCTTCGATACGCAGCCTTCGATACGCTTCGCTACTTAAGTCAGCGAATAGAATTACCCGCTTGTTGAGTAGCGTAGCGTATCGAAACGAGCAAAGGGGTTGTCTCTTAAGGTAAAAATAATGTTCTTAAGACAGGCACATATCTGGAATAACTTTGTGATGATTCATACATTTTTAAACACCCCCCGACACTCTCTTAAAAGAGCTGGAGAAAGAAGTTATTATACTACAATAGCTTAGAAGTCTCTTTCTTGAGGTACCTCTCTTAATGCCTTCCCTAATGCCTACAGCCTAATTTGCCTTTACCGACCACTGCCCACCGATAACCGGAAACAAAAAACTTTCTTCCCCACTGCCCACCGACCGCCGAAAACGAAATATATTTTATGCTTTTTAAATAATTGATTGGTAAAACAACAAATTTATTTTAACTTTGAAGAATTTGTATTTTATATTTTGAAAATATGTTTTTATTTATTAATGAATGCGAGGTCTTTTAATATGAAAAATATCGGTAAAATTTTACTTGCTGCGTCGCTTTTTGCGACTGTCGCATGCAACAAACCCGCTCAGGAAACCACTAAACCCGAAACACTATCGGAGCAAGTTACTATGGTAAAGAATCATTTGGACGAATATTCACCAACTGAAATTTCTGCCGACATGTCCCATCTTTCGGCAAATGAAAAAATATTAGTCCAAAAATTAGTAGAAGCTGGCAAGCTTTGCGACGCTATTTTTTGGAAACAATCTGCTCACGACGCTATCCCGACACGCGATTCGTTGATTAATTTCAAAACTGACGAATCCAAAATTTATCTTGATTATGTCAATATTAATTATGGTCCTTACGATGTGTTGGACGAAAATAAAAGATTTGTCGGCGACGGCAGTCCTACTCGTCCTTTGGGCGGTGGGTTTTATCCGTTGGGCATGACCAAAGCGGACTTCGAGGCTTATGTGCAAAAGTATCCTAACGAAAAAGAATCGCTCGAAAGCCAATATACAGTCGTTGTCCGCGATAATGACAAGCTGAAAGCCATTCCCTACCACGAATATTATCCCGAATCCAAACTTTTGGCTGATAAATTGGACGAAGCGGCAGAATACGCTGATAACGCAACCTTGAAAAATTATTTGAAACTTCGCGCCAAAGCTATTCGTACCGATGATTATTACGAAAGCGATATGGCTTGGCTCGACATCAAAAATAGCAATATTGATATAGTCGTTGGTCCAATAGAAAACTACGAAGACGAAATATTCAACTACAAAACAGCTCATGAAGCAGTCGTTATGGTAAAAGACATCGAAGCCTCTAAAGATCTCGATATGTACAAAGCACACATCGGCGATTTCCAAAATAAACTGCCCTTCGACAAAAAATATTTGGAGCCAGTCAAAACAGATAACGAAATTTTGCAAGTCGTAAATGTTGTTTACTTTGGCGGTGATTGCCAAAAAGGCACAAAAACGATAGCAGCTGCTTTGCCGAACGACCCAAAAGTGCACGAAGCCAAGGGCGGTAAAAAATCGATGTATAAAAATATGATGATTGCAAAATTCGATAAAATCGTAGTTCCCATTGCAAATATTATATTAGCTCCCGAACTTCGCCAATATGTTGATGCCAAAGCGTTTACTGGATTCGTTACATTGCACGAGGTTTCTCATACTTTGGGGCGCGGCTTCGTCTATGGCAAAAAAGATTTATCAGTTCGCAAATCTTTGGAAGAGCGCTATTCGGGAATCGAAGAAACAAAAGCTGATATTTTGAGTATGTATAATCATAAAACAATGCTCGATATGGGCTTAGTTAAAGAAGATTATATCAAAAAAGCTATCGCTACCTATATCGCTGGGCTTTACCGCTCTCTGCGTTTTGGCACAAATTCGGCACACGGCACGGCAAATTTGATCCAGCTTAACTTTTTAAGAGAAAACGGCGGCATAATCCGCAATAGCGATGGCACATTTACTTACGAGCAAGACAAATTTTTCAACGCAGTCACCGAATTAGCAAAATTAATTTTGACTACACAAGCCGAAGGCGATTACAAAAAAGCAGGCGAAATTATTGATAAATATGGCAAAGCCAACGCCGAAATAAACGAAGGCATAGAAAAATTAAAATCTATCCCTCGCGATATTAATACGACATATAAATTTTAAAACTTTAATTTAATATTTGATTTAATAATAGATTTCTTTAAATACTTAAAAAAATAAAAAGAGGTAATAATATGGTTAATTTTAAAAAAGAACAAGCAAAAGCAACTCGAATGAATGATGTGAAATGGGACAATTTGGGTTTTGGAGTATATTTCTCCGACCACGTCTTTGTTTCTGATTATGCCGACGGCAAATGGGACGAGGGCAAGATAATTCCATATGGACCAATGGAGATAGAGCCGACGCTTTGCACTTTGCACTACGGGCAATCAATTTTCGAGGGCATGAAAGCTTTCCGCAACGTAAAAGGC
>JBBRJR010000083.1:0-10148 GCA_038218865.1 Kapaibacterium sp. (SeqCode)
ATCTTCTTGCGCTTAACTAAATAGCTTGCCAGAGCGGTATCGAAGGGGATTGATGTGTCGAGTAGATAGTAATCAATTTGATGATTGAGGCATTCTTTCTTTAAATTATTGGTGAATTCCTCGACAGCGCGGGCATAAGAAATTTGGATTTGATAGGGCTGCGTCAGCATTTCCTCGCCTGACTCCATGTCGTGAAAATTAGCGGCACCGCCGAGTTTGAAATCGCGCTCGCGGGGGTCAAGTATATGAAAAACAATAACTTCATGCTTTTTATGCCGAAAATGTTTTAGCGCATTCATTATTTCGTCTGGATTATCGAAAAAATCGCTGAAAACTATTACCAAGCCGCGCCGCTTTATGCGTTCAGCCAAACTATTGAGCGAATCCGCTGTTCCGGTTTCTTCTTGCGGGGAGCTTGTCTCGAGCGTTTTTAAAATTTCGCGGATATAGGAAGGCTTGGAATTTGGCGGCAAAAATGTGCGTATGGATTTATCGTAAAGTGCTAGCCCAACAGCATCTCGTTGCTGAATCATCAGAAGCGAAAGCGCCGCCGAAAGATAAGCCGCATACTCATATTTCGTAATATTTCCTTTGGAGGCATAGCCCATCGAAGCCGAAGAATCCACTGCAATAGTGCATCGCAGATTAGTTTCCTCTTCGAATTGCTTAACGTAATACTTACCAGTGCGGGCGTAAACCTTCCAATCCAAATGCTTTATCTCGTCGCCCGGACGGTACGCCCGATGCTCGGCAAATTCAACGCTGAAGCCATGATACGGCGAGCGATGCAAGCCCGTAATAAAACCTTCGACCACGAGGCGGGCAATAAGTTCGATATTGCCCACCTTCGCAACCGTTTTTGGATCCATATATTTTCTGTAATCTTTCATTTTTTCCTTAATCTGAAGCAGAATTCGATATTTATTTTAATCTGAAACAGACCGATATTTCTATTTTTTTAGTCTGCGGCAGAAACGGATAAATCGACCAATCCGACTAATGAAGCCTCAATTTTGTCGCCCGCTTTTACGGGACCTACGCCCTCTGGTGTTCCCGTGAAAATAACGTCGCCCGGCAGTAGCATGAAAACGCTCGAAAGGTACTCTATAAGCTCTTCGATGCTTCTTTCCATATCGCGTGTAGTGCCTTTTTGTTTAATGTCGCCGTTTACTTTTAGCTGCAAATCAAAAAAAGGCTCGGCGATTTGACTTGCTGGAATTACTTTTGAAATGGGCCCGCTCGAGAAAAATCCTTTGGCTACTGCCCAAGGATGACCTTTCTCTTTGGCGCGGGATTGAACGTCGCGCAAGGTGAAGTCCACGCCCACGGCATAGCCAGCGACGCAGCTCAAAGCCTCACTCCGGCTTACTTTTCGGCATTCCTTACCGATAACAACCACCAATTCAACTTCATGATGAACATTTTGCGAAAATGAGGGCAATTCTACTTTCCCGCCGTCGGCAACATAAGCCGAAGCAGGTTTTAGAAATACAAGCGGTGCAGTCGAAGGGACAGAACCCATTTCTTTAACGTGCGCCGAGTAATTTTGCCCGATGCAATACATTGTACCGACGGTCATTTCTGAGCCGTCGGTAAATTTTAATTTATTATCCATAACTTTTATCCAATTCTATTAGGGAACAATACGGTAAATCATACGTGGGAAGGGAATTACCTCGCGAATGTGCGAAGCGCCGGTAATCCATTTCACTGTACGCTCGACGCCCAAGCCAAAGCCACTATGCGGCACGGAGCCGAATTTCCTTAAATCCAAATACCATTGGAAAGCGTCGATTGGCAGTTCGTGCTGATTAATCCTTTCGAGCAGTGCGTCGTGGTCATCTTCGCGCTGGCTGCCGCCGATAAGCTCGCCTGCTTTCTCGGGTCCCAACATATCCATAGCCAAAACAACTTTATCGTCGTTCGGGTCGCGTTTCATGTAGAACGCTTTTACTTCGGTTGGGTAGCGGTGGATAATGCACGGCTTGTCGAATTGCTCCATCAGTGCTTCTTCTTGTACTGTGCCAAAGTCTTCGCCCCAAGGGAAAGGCAAAATATCAACTTCTTTGCCGTCAATTTTTTTCTTTAGCGGAATATTATTTTTATGCAGCCAATCGACCGCTTCAGAGTAGCTCATGCGGTGGAAGGGGCGGCGTACTTTTTCGAGCATTGTCGTATCGCGCTCAAGAACTTTAAGCTCTTTCTCGCATGTTTTCAAGCAATATTGAACAATATATTCAACTAAATCTTCGGCTAAATCCATATCGTCATTTATATCAAAATACGCCATTTCCGGCTCGACCATCCAAAATTCCGTCAAGTGCTTGCGAGTTTTAGATCGCTCGGCACGGAAAGTTGGACCAAATGTATAGACCCTGCCCAAAGCCATAGCGGAGGCTTCGGCGTAGAGCTGCCCGGATTGCGACAAGTAGGCTTTTCCCAAATCGAAATACTTTGTTTCAAAAAGAGTCGAAGTGCCTTCGCAGGCGTTTGGCGTCAAAAGCGGTGAATCCATTAGCTTAAAGCCATTGCCGTCGAAGAAATCGCGAATAGCTTTGACTACAGCCGCGCGAACGCGCATAATGGCGTGTTGGCGGTTGGATCGCAGCCACAAGTGCCGATTTTCGAGCAAGAAGGAATCGCCGTGTTCTTTGGGCGTTATTGGATATTCGCTTGCGATTTGATAAATTTGAAGTCCAGTAACGTCTATCTCAAAGCCGCCTGGGGCGCGTTCTTCAGCTTTAACTGTGCCGGTAATGGCGATAGAGCTTTCCTGAGTTAATTTTTTAGCTTCCTCGAATACTTCTTCGCTCATATTTGCTTTGAAAACGACGCATTGGGCTAAGCCCGTGCCATCGCGCAAAACTATAAATACTAATTTGCCCTTGCCTGTTTTGTTGTGTACCCAGCCACGCAGGGTAACTTCCTCTCCGACATGCTCGGAGAGCTGTTCAATGGTTAGGTATGATTTGTAAGGTGAAATCATCGTTATTCCTTTAAATTCATTTTATATAATTTAAATAATTATAAATAGACTTTCAAAAAAAGATTTTATTTTTCTAACAGTAAAAATTCACATAGAATTTTCATTTAGCAGACTGTTGACAAACAAAAAACCGCAGTTATGTCCTTCCCACGAAAGCCTCAATCCATTGCTTTTCAGTCGCTTGCAAAGTCATAGATACCCGCGTTCACCGCAATGACAAGAAAATACTACCCAATCAACAGTCTGTTAGAAATAAAACTACATAATGTCGCTTTGCATAAGTTTAAGTTGTTTCGCTGTATTGTTTGATTTTTGAATCAAGTCCGCAAAATATTGATTTTCAGCAAGTTCTTGCTCTGTAAAAATACTTACATCCAAAAATTTGCTAATATTGAAGCCCGTTTTGTTGTAATTAATTTTGCCTAAAGCCAAATTCCAACCTTCGAGCCATAAAGTTAAATCATGCTTTTGCTCAGGCGTGCCGTCGAAAATAACGACGAAGTCAATATCGGATTTTGGTCCTGCAGTGCCGTCCAAAACTGTACCGTAGAGGTAAATTTCTTTTATGCCGAAACGGTTAGCGTCCAAATGCTCCAATATGCTGTCAATCATGCGCTTACGCCATTGCAACGGCTCGTCGTTCAGCTTTTCATTTTGATTTACCGTTTCATTTTCATTATTATCAGTAAAACGGTCAGTAACGACCATCGGGTCGGCAAGCATAGCGACTGCTTGCTCTTCGTCGGCATTCATAAGCAGCCGAAGAACTAAGCCGTCGGTAGTTTCCCTGACGTTAATTACTTTCACTGTATTGCTCAAATGCGTGAATTCGGGGCAGAATCTATAGAGAACATTTTCAGCATTGTAGAAAAAATCGTAATTAAATCTGACATTTTCATCGTCAGGATATAGTGGCAAATAGCGTATTGAGGATTCCACTAAATCTTGGAAAAAGTGCGTGCCGAAGGATAAATCAGGCGTATAATTGCCCTTTTTGCGTGCAATTTCAATAAGCACAGCGGTATTGTTTAGATCGGAATATGTAGCCTTGACGCCCAAACGAATGTCGTCGCGGCTTCCCCAACGACCGGGACCCATCATAATAAATGTCTTTTTCGGGAGCAATTTATTTAGCTGGCTTACGGCTTTGCCAATGTCTTGCAAGTCGCGTAAATGCTCTTGTTTGCTGTATTCTTCGGGATCGACATAAACAATATAAGTTATATCATTTACTTTGCCGTTGGAAACGTATTTGTTGGCAGTAAAGATGATTTTATCATCAGGAATATTTGTCGGAATAACTGCCGAAATGCCCTCGCCAGCTGAACTTTGCGGGCGACACTGCAAAAGATAAAGCGCTGTGCCGTCGCAGGCAAACTCCAGATCTATTGGCGTGAGCAATTTTTCGCTAAGCTGCTGCAAAAGGTAATGCAGTTGCTTGACGTATTTTGTTTTTGAAATCATATTTTCAAACGTAACTATAATATCGTGCTTTTCGGCGTCAATGCCCAGCCCAACGGGTGATTTTATATGTTTTTCTTCAATAATCGAGAAAACCTCGTTCAACATAGGATAATTATTGCCGACAATTTTAATGAGGTCATCGATTTTAACAGTTTCAAAGGTATTTGTTTCGATATTTATAACATCAATATATTTTGGCGAATAAGCGGTAATATCTTGATAAGTAAGATTCACACGCAAATCCGGCTGACCGGGCGCAATAAGTATCGGGTAGTCGTCGCTTACTCTATCGACAGCACGAGTGCCCAAGCCCGGCACCAAGCGGAGCAATCCGTCGTCGCGATTAATTCGGGGCGACCAGCGGAATTCATTATTGCTGAAAGCCACGCCTGCAAACGCTGGCAAAAAGTAATTTCCGACTTTTTTTCCGACAACTTCTTGAATCATTATTCCCATTTCTTCATTAAAATCTAAAAGCTGGCGCTCAGTGCGGTAGCCTATTGGGTCGGGCCCAAAGGTAGAAGCGTAAACTTCGGCGATTGCGTCCATCAGTGCTTCGAGCCGCTCTTTTTTAGGTCCTTGATTTGCCAAAAACAAGCTTTTGTACTTGCCCGCAAAAGCCGAGCCGAGCCTATCTTCGAGCAAACTCGAAGAACGAACGATTATAGGGTTTTCGCCGAAATCGTCTAACGCCCGCGAAAGTCCGTTCATTATCTCGTTAGGAAAATGTGAATTCTTAAATGCTTGAATAATATGCGGATACTCTTGGCGGATCTCGTCGATAATCTTGTATTTTTGTTCGATTATATCTTCTAAATTATTATAATAAACAAAGCCCATCAGCCCATCGGAAGTAATATACCACGTCTTCGGCGTTTTCACGTTTTTCAGTAAGCCTTGCGGATCGTCTATGCTTTCTATAATTTTTTTGGCAAGAAACAGCCCAGCGCTTTTGCCGCCTAATTTCCCATGACTTTCGGGCGGAAAAATCATATTTTGCAAAATATCGTAAAAATCAGAAACTGAGCAATAATTTTTCGCAATATCAATATATTCGAGTTGGTCAGTCAAAAATCGGCGAATAAGTGCAACGCGAATGCCCTGATATGTTGGCGAAGCAAACTCTTGGTAAACAATAGGATTAATATGATGATACCGCCGTATAGCGTCTGCTATTTCGGGAAGCGGCGTATTCAAATTCGCCAGCGCTTTTACCAAAAAGTGAGACTTTTCCTCGTGTATCCATTTTTGAATTAGCGAAAGCAAATCTACATCTGTGAAATATTTTGAGGATACATTGAATATTTCCAAGCCCAAGAAAAATGAATTTTCCAGTACTTGCTTTTTGGACGGGCGGTTCAGCTCGGTGGCTGTCGATTGCATATCTATGCTAGTGCCTAACTTTTGGAATAATACCTTGGATTCTTCAAGCCCTTTGCAAAATAAATTATTCAGCATTTTGCGGCTAATAATCGAAAATAAGTTTTGGTCTGTTTTTTTGATAATATCTAATATTATGCTCCACTCTGGCTTTGTGTCGTCCGATATTTTTTTATTTTCCTCTTGCAGCTCGCTGAATACTCTTTTTAATTTGGTATGCAATTCGAAATGCCCCAGCCTATCGGCTATGGTTTTGACAAGTCGCCGCTCATCGCTCATAAATGGGTCGCGTCCGCCGGGAACGACTTCAGACGAGTAGCTGACCGTGATTTCACCCAATATATCGGATTGTGCTTTAATTGGCGAGGACAAGCTAAGTGGCGATTCAGCAAAGTTTTCTGTTTGGTATTGCCTGTCGCCCACAACTATTCGAGCGTGGCACACAGCGGGAAACTGAAAGCCTTTGGGTACGGCATTGACCAAATTGAAATAAATTTCGTCAAGCATAAGTGAATTTGAATCGGCTAATATTTCTTCTATTGTATAAAGGCAGTTAAGTACTTTGTCTCTCTCTTCTATCGAATGAATTAACGTCTCGTGTGTGAGCTTGTCCATAATTCTCCTTTAAAGGCACATTGGAAAGGAATGTTTTTAATTATGAATAAAAAACGAAAATCATTGCTATATATTGGTTTTAAAACTAAAGCCAGAAAACGCAACTTTGCTTTTAAAAAAATAATTGATGTGTTCTCCTAAATCGAAGTCGAAGCAATTTTTTTTGTCGAGAATGTCTCTTAAGGTATGTTTTCATAGAAATAAGTTTAATTAGAATATTTTTTTATTGGGTAGCGATTTGATTATGGTAACAATTAATAATTGTTAAGACACTTATCGCGTAGCTATTATATATAATTCCTTTGGAGAAACTGACTCAAAAGTAAAATATATGCTTTTAAGATAGGCACGTATGTTGAAAAAACAATGTAATGATACCAGTATTTTTAAACACCCTCCGTCCCCCTCTTACAAGATGGGGAGAAAGAAACGCTTAATATGCAATGATTTGCAAGTTCTTCATTAGGTTCTTCTTTCTCCATTTTTTAAACGGGGGTTTGGTGGGTTTCTTCTTTATATCTCAATTATTTTATATTCTTAACTGAATTGTACCCTCAAAAACATAGAAAAGAATACTTATAAGACAACCTCTTTAACTCCCTACCTTACATCAGCTTCGGAATCTTTTTGTCTCGCTCGTTTCGCTCGTTTATTATCTCGTAATACAAATCCAAAACAGCATTTGCCAAACTTTCCCACGAAGCAGTTTGCTTGAACTTTTCCATATTTGACTGGAATAATGGAATCAAATCCTTCGAGAAAACCTCCAGTATTGCGTTTTTGATTAGCTCGGGCTTCGGGCTTTCGACGAGCATACCGGTTTTGCCGGGCTCAATCATTTCCTTCAAGCTGCCGACATTCGTGGCAATCATCGGCACGTCGAAATGGTAGGCTATGGCGGTGATTACGCTTTGCGTCGCGGATTTGTACGGCAAAACGCAAACGTCCGACGCCGAGAAAAAGAGAGGCACCTCGTTGTCTGCAATGTAGCGGATGTGCTTAGTTACGCGACTTTCCAAGCCAAGCTTTTCGATTAATTTATCGTATTTATCGAACGAGCCGTAAACTTCGCCGCCGATAAGCAAGTGGTAGTCTTCCGGCAGGCTTTTCATAGCCTCCAAAAGCACGTCCAGCCCTTTGTAATCTCGGACGAACCCAAAAAATAGAATGATTTTCTTGTTTTGCGGCAAATCCAACTTGTCGCGAGCTATCTTCGGCGAGACTTTCGCGCCGAAGTGGTCATAAAGCGGATGGACATGCTGCACAAATCTTGCCTCGGGTTTGAGCGAAAGCAAATCATCTTTGACCGTGTCGCTCATTACGACGAAGCCGTCATTTTGATTAAGGAAAAATTTTGTAAAAGCCATGTCGCCGACGCGCTTTTCGTGTGGAATAACGTTGTCCAAAATGGAAATTTTAATCGTCGATGGCGATAAATTTTTGGCAACCGTGCCCAAAGACGGCGCAAAAAAGGGCATCCAAAATTTCGTAATGAACAAATCGGGCTTGAATCGCTTGATTTTCCCCGCAGCACGGTAGTAGCCCAAAGGATTAATCGTGTCCAGCACCTTCTCGGCAAGTACTTTGTCCGTTTCGTCGTCCGGTTGGACTAACTGCGAGCTGCCCGGAAAGAGCATTTCGGGGTATTGACGCAAAAACGTATAAGCGCGCGTTTCGTATTGCAGCTCCAAGCGGCGATAAAGCGCGGCGTTGAATTGTGCTATTCCGCCGCGATATGGATAAAATGTAGATAAATATGCTATTTTCATAGTCTTGGCAATTATTTATATAAAATTTCGTTTTTTCACTTTATGATTTACCTAATTTATAAAAAAATATTCTATTTTAAAAGATAATGATTAAAAAAATAATTGATTTAGTAAAAAACAGCCAAATTCCGGAAGCTAACAAATATTATTGGAAGTATCAATTCGAGTTGGGAGAAGATCACTTAGTCCCTTATCTCGCAAAGCAAGGCTGCTTTTTTGCAGGCGACGCAGTTTGCGAAATTGGCTCAGCAGAGGGCGGAGCTTTGCACGCACTAATGCAAGCGGGCGCTTCCTACGGTTTAGGCACAGATATATCAGTTTCGAGAATCGAAGTGGGCGCTGAAATTTCCAAACTGGCGGATTTAAACGTCGAATACGTCGAACACAACATACTAACAGAGCCGCTGCCCGAAGATTGGGTCGGCAAATTCGACTTAGTCCTGCTTCGCGACGTCATCGAACATCTGGAAGATACCGAGCTTGCCCTGCGCAATATCCACCGCTTGATTAAGCCCGGCGGATTCCTTTTTTTGACGTTCCCGCCGTATAATTCTCCTTTCGGAGGACACCAACACACGCTCGCAGGCAATTTCTTTACAAAATTACCATACATCCATCTTTTGCCCAACGCCATTTTCCATAAATTAATCGCCTCCGGAAGAGAAAACGACATTTGGGAAGTGAAAAGATTAAAAAATATCGCTCTCGACGCAGGCAAACTTACCAAAGCAGCGCTCAACACAGACTATTCCGTCTTCAAGCAAGAATACTACCTTTTGCGTCCCGTCTTCAAAATGAAATTTGGCTTGCCTCCGGTAAAAATTACGCCGCTCGCGAGGTTGCCACTCGTCCGTAACTTCTTTTCTTTGGAAGCAGCATTTATTTTGAAGAAAAACGCGGACTAATTTTCGCCCGTCGTACCAATACGATTATTTTTTTAATTTTTACATAAAAAATAATAAAATTTGCGAAGTGAAGTAAAATTTGACTTGAAAATAATAAAACATCTGCGAAGCGAAGTAAACAATTTTTTAAACTACTTTTTTACTTAAATAAAAATGAAAATCAACGGCAAAAGCTACCGAACAATTTGGGAAAAAGAAGGCGCTGCAAGTCTCACCGTTTGCTATATTAATCAAAACAAATTGCCGCACCGATTCGAGATACTCGAGACAAGCGACTTTCGCCGTTTGCTTGAATCAATCAAAACGATGGATTTGCGCGGCGCCCCGCTTATCGGCATCGCTGGAGGCTATTGTATTTGCTTAGCAATAAATGAATACCATGACAAAGCCCGCCTGCAAAGCGACTTTCGCGAGATTTGCCAAAGCGTAAGCTCGGCTCGCCCGACAGCTGTTAATTTGCAGCACGCAGTAAAATTAATCCAACAAAAAATAACGTTCGCCGAAACGCTCGAAAAGATAAAAGCTGCTGCTCTGGCGGCTATTCGTTGCTTCGCAGAAGTGGAACTCGAGAGCTCACGGAAAATCGGGGAATTTGGCAAAGAGATTTTAATTGAATTATCAAAAAAGAAAGGCGGCGAGCGGCTGAACGTGATGACCCACTGCAACGCAGGCTGGCTCGCCTGCTTGGATTACGGCACGGCGCTCTCGCCAATTTACGCCGCACGAGACGCCGGCATCGACCTACACGTCTGGGTAAGCGAAACCCGTCCGCGAAATCAAGGCGCAAAGCTGACAGCTTTTGAATTACTCCACGAAAATATTCCACACACGATAATTGCCGACAATGCCGCTGGGCATCTCATGCAACACGGTTTGGTGGACGTTGTCATAGTCGGCGCCGATAGAGTAACCCGCTCTGGCGACGTCTGCAACAAAATCGGGACATACCTCAAAGCATTGGCGGCAGCCGATAACGGCGTGCCATTCTACGCCGCACTGCCCGAAAGCACAATCGACTCGACTATCCAA
>JBBRJR010000084.1:0-9815 GCA_038218865.1 Kapaibacterium sp. (SeqCode)
CAGAGGGAAAGTATCGTTATCACCATTTGTGAATATTATAGCGTCTTGCTCGGTGGATTGCAAAATATTATAAGAATAGTCAAATGGCAGATAATTGCCAGCGCGAGAGTGAAACTTCCAGCCGCCCATAGCCATATTAAGCGGTACCATTATAAAAGATACAGCTAATATTAGCGAAGCTGCTACTGTCTGCATCTTTTTGCGAGCCATCCATTCGATAAGCCCGAAAGCTCCAAAGCCTATCCACATGGCATAGACCATAAATGAGCCGGCGTAAAAATAATCACGTTCACGCGGCTGGGGCTCTTGCTGATTCTGTTGAATAGCTGCCAAAACACCCATCAAAAGGAACATAACCATGAAAACCGATGCCATCTTGGGGTCTCGCTTGAAATGGAAGAATAATCCAATCAATCCAAAAAGAAGCGGCAGAGCAAAAAAGCGGGCAGGGAAGAGATTTTTGTATCCTGATTTATAATTTAAAACGTCCGCATCTGATTTATCGTACGTAAGCCAAGCGGAACCAGCGTCTTGGACGTCGCTCATCCTCCCTACGAAATTCCAATAGAAATACCGGAAATACATGTGTTGAATTTGAAATTTCCATAAATACGTAAGCTCGCCCGCTGTATTTATATTTGTCCAATCATTAGCTGTGGTGGTAGTTCCGTCATCTCGCTGTACTTCGCGTCTGCCCGGAGCGGTCCATTTGCCATAGATATAATTGCCAGCATTATCTTTCTTTTCATAATTTTGGATGAAATAATCCTCGGTTTGATAGCGGCGGGGCCAGCTCGGGGCATTGCCGTATTGCTCACGACCGATATAGGAAGACAAACGAGAGAAAGTTTTAGGCTCATTTTCGTTCATCGGCGGGTTAGCGTTTGAGCGAAGGAGAATTTGAGTATATGTTGTATAGCCAATTAAAACGAGCAAAAAGCTCATAGTTGCGAGTTTTAATATGCTGTTATTTTTCTTGTAACCATACCAGAAGCCATAAGCAACGGCGACGATTACAGCAACAGCCAAAATTTGCAAACCAACAGAGTTATTTATAGAATATTCCATTGCATCGTTTCGCCCGGCGCTGTGACCTGCCAAAAATGCTGGAATCCACTGAACTATACCCGGATAAATCGTAAAAAATATCAGTACAGCAAATATGCCCATTAGCAAAAATGATTTGACATTAAATTGATATTTTCTAAAATAAACAAGCATAACTATAGAGAAAATAGCAAGAATGCTTAATAGATGCACACCTGTCGAAAGTCCAATGAGATAGGCAATTAGGAGCAAATATTTTTCGTTGCCGGGATCGTCTGCTTTTTCGTTCCATTTCATCATCAAGTAAACGATAATCGCAACAAAAAGCGAGGAACTTGCATAAACCTCCGACTCGACGGCATTAAACCAAAAAGTATCGCTGAAAGTAAAGGCAGCTGCTGCTATGAAAGCCGAGCCGTAAATTGCTATAGAACTTGCTAAATCATCTGAGTCATCTCGCCGGAAATTACGGATTGCCATAACGGTGATAAGGTAAAGGAAAAGCACAGTAGTGGCGCTTGCGACTACCGAAACCATATTTATACGCCAGCCTTCATCGCCGAAGGGGATAAGTATATGGAATACCTTTCCAATCATTAAAAATAAGGGTGCTCCCGGAGGGTGCGGCACTTGTTGCCAAACGCTTGCAGTGGAAAATTCGCCGCAATCCCAAAATGGGACAGACGGTTGTACCGTCATCGAATAGACCACAAAAGCAAGCACGAATGCAAGGATAGCAAAAGCTGAATGCATAGCTTTTTTGTTCATTGTAATTGCCAAATATAATTAAACATATTGATTTACAAATATAAGTAAAAAAGAGAATTCGAGTAAAGTAAGTTCAAAATCTAACCAAATATAAATATTTAGCAAATTAAAAAAGTTAATAGAATTAAACCACACTAAAAGTATCAATTTAATAAAATATAGAGAAATGACAAAGGATTTTAATTGCTAATATATACAGTAAAGATAGAAATTAAGTAAAAGTATAAAAAAATATGTAAATAATTTGGATAAAATCAATAATTTGCTTAATTTGCAAAGCTAAAACAAAGCAAATAATTAAAATATTATTTTTTATTGCTCAAAAAGAGCAAATATGTTTCACTAATTTATTTTTTTGGAGTGCATTAATGTCTCAAGATGAAACTCTAACACTAAATGCTCCTGCCGAAGAGGCTAATCCGATGGCGGGCATTGAAACTTCTCACAAACCAAGCGCTGAAAGACTGCTTGGCTCAGTTACTTCTTTAATAGAATCCGGATTCGACTCGCTCGAGCTCGACGATAATGCTTTCGAAAGCATGTTCGATAAAACTGTTGCCGTCATCAAAGAAGATGAATTGGTAAAAGGCAAAATCGTTAAAATCAGCAAAGACGAAGTTTTGGTAGATATCGGATTCAAATCTTTCGGTGTCGTCCCTCGTGCTGAATTAATCAATGCAGAATCTTATCAAATTGGCGATGAAATCGATGTATTTATCGAAAGAATGGAAGACAGCCACGGTAAATTGCTACTGTCCCGCAGACGGGCAGACTTTATGCGCATTTGGGATGACATAATTGCACTTTATGATAAACAAGAAATTACAAAAGTTAAAATCCTTCGCCGCATCAAAGGCGGTATGGTTGTTGATTTGCTCGGCATCGAAGCATTCTTGCCCGGCTCGCAAATCGACGTCCGTCCAGTTCGCGATTTCGATGGCTGGGTCGGAAAAAATATTGATGTTAAAGTTGTAAAAGTTAATCATCCAAGCGAAAACGTTGTCGTAAGTCATAAAGTTCTTTTGGAAGAGCAACTTTCAGAGCAACGCCAAGCTATTATGAGCAAACTCGAAAAAGGTCTCGTTTTGGAAGGTACTGTCAAAGCTATTTCCGATTTCGGCGTATTCGTCGATTTGGGCGGCGTAGATGGTCTAGTCCACATCACTGATCTATCTTGGGGACGCGTTACTCACCCGAGCGAAATTGTACAACTTGACCAAGTTTGCAAAGTCGTTGTTTTGGAATTCGACGAAGACAAAAAACGTATCTCTCTCGGCATGAAACAACTTACGCCACACCCATGGGATACAATCGGCGAAAAATATGAGAAAAGCACCAAAGTTTCTGGCAAAGTTGTCAGCTTGACTGACTACGGCGCATTTATAGAAATTGAAAAAGGCATCGAAGGTCTAATCCACATCAGCGAAATGTCTTGGACACAACACGTTAAGCACCCATCACAAATCGTTTCTATGGGGCAAATCGTCGAAGCTATCGTGCTTAATATCGATAAAGACGAGAAAAAACTTGCTCTCGGCATGAAACAATTAGAGCCAGATCCTTGGCAAGACTTGATGAAAAAATATCCAGTCGATTCCACACACAAAGGCGTCGTTCGCAATTTGACTAATTTCGGCGTATTCGTCGAATTAGAACCCGGCGTAGATGGTTTGGTACACATAAGCGACTTGTCTTGGACTAAGAAGATCCGCCATCCAGGTGAATTCGTAAAAAAAGGCGATGAACTCGACGTTGTAGTTCTTTCAATTGATCCGGATCAAAGAAGAATTGCTTTAGGACACAAGCAAATCAATGATAATCCTTGGAACGCATTCGAGGAAAATTACAAGGTTGGATCTGAAACCGAAGCGAAAATCGAACGCATTATCGAAAAAGGCGTTATCGTCGAATTGCCTGAGCAAGTCGATGGCTTCGTTCCCGTTTCGCAGCTATCTTTCGCACCTGTTCGCAATATCAGCGATTTCTTCAAAATCGGCGATGTTCTACCTCTTAAAGTTGTCGAATTCGACAAAGAAGCTAAAAAAATCGTCCTTTCTGTTGTCGAATGCTTGCGAGACAAAGACGTTGCAGTTATCGAAGAATATAACACAAATCATCCTGTGCCGAATGCAAATAAATATTCGACAGGCGAGATTTCTCCTGAGGATCTGCCTACGTACAACCCAAGCGAAGATGACGAAAAAGAATTATTCTCTTACGACATACCTAGTGATTTCATGACAATTACAAAGCTTGAAGATAAAAATACTAAACCGGCAAAAGCTCCAGAAGCTCCAAAAGCAGAAGTAACTGAAGCTCCAGAAGCAGTAACTGAAGTTCCCGAACCACAGATAACTGAAGTTCCCGAACCACAGATAACTGAAGTTCCTGAACCACAGATAACTGAAGTTCCCGAACCACAGATAACTGAAGTTCCCGAACCACAGATAACTGAAGTTCCCGAACCCGGAGATTCAGAAGTTATTGATCCCGAAGAAAAAACGGCTTAATAACATTTGTCTTCTACTTGATTCTAAAAAAAATGGCTGTCTCGAAAATTAAAAAACGAGGCAGCTTTTTTTTCATTTTTACAATATTTCTCATCAAAATATGTTTTATTCAATGAGATTGAGTAATTAATAAATAAAAAAAATAGCAATGAACCAAGAACAGACACTATTCCGTAAAATGATGAGCCAGAAGATTGTGGACAATAAATTATCGCCCCGATCTCTCCGTTCTTCGCGTGGTTTTAAAATACTTATTATATTAGGAACAATTGTAATTTGTGGGCTGTTCTTTATCGTGCATTTAGATGAACAAGTCGAAGATAATAATAAATTCAAACTAATCCCGGGCTATGTCTGGTCCGGTCAATCGATTAATGCTGATTTTACATATCCGATATATAAATCGAATAATGACTATCAGAGCGAACTACTTGTCGCCAGAACAGCTACGCCGCTGGTTTTTTTGCTTGATCAAACAAAGGACGGCGTTTTAATTGAAATAGTCAATAAAATTTCCGACAGCTTGAAAACAATAACCATCGAGTCCAATAAAAATTTAGACGCACCAATTTCCGACAAGGTTTTGCAGGAATTTCTATCTTTAAGCCCTTCGCAAAGACAAAATGAATTGCAAAAGCTGAGACGGGTACTGGCAAGTTTTATCGATGATATTTATCGCAACGGGTTTGTAAATGTCAATTTAGAAAAGATAAATCACAGCGAAATAACAGCTAAAGTCCCACCTAATCGGGAATTCCCATTACTCAAAAGCGGACTTAATGACAGAGGATCATATCTTACAAAACTACGCCAATTTGTTGCAAGCGAGCTGCCTAAAACCTCGCCAATTGCTTTTGAGATATTAAGTAAGTATTCGCAACCCAATCTTGTTTATTCAGAAGAATTAACTGAAAAAGCTAAGCAAATTGCAGAAAAATCTGTACCCAAGACTTCGGGTATCGTTCGGGAAAATGAGATAGTTATTAAAAAAGGAGATGTACTGACTAAGGAGATAATACCACGAATACGCTCCTACCAAACTTCTCGGCAAATGCGAAGCGATGAGTCTGTTACGGCGCTCAGTATATTGGGCAGTTTGGGGCATTCGACGGTTATTTATTCAATTTTGTTGTTATATATATTTTTTATCAGAAAAAAAATATTTGCAGATAATTTTCAAATTGTAATATTAAGTGCATCGCTTGTATTAGTATCTTTGATGGCATGGATTACCGTCGAAATTTCAAGTAGTTTCCCAATAGAATATTTGATATTTCTGCCTGCTTTTTCCATGCTGACGGCAATAATATTTGACTCTCGCACGGCATTTTATGCTACTGTAACTATGGCTCTAATGATAGCCGGCATACGCGGGAATGATTATGGAACCGGTACTGCAATGCTTTTTGCTGGCACGCTCGGCGCCTATACCGTACGTGATATACAAAGCCGTACGCAGATGTTTCGCTCTATATTCTATATTTTTATCGGATTGGCGTTCGCCACAGTTATGTTTGGATTGGAGCGCTCGCTTGATATTTACATATTAGGATCACGTGTTTTATTTTCACTTGTGAATGCTGCATTGGCACCGATAATAACATTTGGCGCATTGTTTATAATCGAGCGGGTATCCAGTGTTTCTACTGATTTGCGCATTAAAGAATACGATAACTTGAATCATCCTCTTCTTTTGAAAATGAACGAAACGGCGCCAGGCACATACCAGCATACTTTGGCTGTCGCTTTGCTTGCCGAGAGATGCGCTCAGGCGATTGGAGCGAACCCCTTGCTCTCGAAGGTAGGGACATATTTTCACGACATAGGGAAAATGGCGAAAGCTGAATACTTCACAGAGAATCAAATGGAAATGGGGAATAAACATGACCTTTTGCAGCCAAAGAAAAGTGCAGCTACAATACGAGAACACATTGTTGATGGGATAGAGCTTGCCCGTCAGTATAAATTGCCAGAGAGATTAATTGACTTTATACCGATGCACCATGGAACCTCGCTAATTAAGCACTTTTACGCAAAAGCTCTCGAAGCAGCACACGAGAAGGGGTTGGAGGTTAATGAAAATGATTATCGCTACCCAGGACCAAAGCCAAATTCCAAAGAAACAGCGATACTAATGATTTGCGACTCCGCGGAAGCAATTTCCCGAATCGAAAACATGGATAATGATAGTATTAAAGCAAAAATTAATGATACTATCGAAGATAAGATCTTGGATGGGCAGTTTGACAATTCCAATTTGACATTTGAAGACGTTAGAAAGATTAAAGATACTATATTTAAAAATATTATAGCAAAATCGCACAAACGAACCAGCTATAAAGAAATGCCACAAGCTGAAAATAATTAGTAATTTATAATATATTTTAAAAGGAAATATAATGGAAAATACAGAAAATCAAGAGCTGATGACAACCAAAAGAATATCAGAAACTATGGGGGTTTCCGAAGGAAAAGTAAAAAAAGCGATAAAGGAATTGAACCTTGAACACGATTCCGCTCGCGGCGTTTGCAAATACTACGGCGCCGAAAACTTCGAAAAAATTAAAAATGCTTTACAAAAATAAAAAGATTTAAATGTAAAAAAAGGAAAAATTATGACTGATTTAGAATTGTTCGATAAAGTAAATATCGTAATAAATGAAGATATACGCCCTTTTATAGAAGCAGACGGCGGAAAAATTATTTTAAAACGCGTCGATGACGGCAACGTATTTGTCGAATTGGCAGGAGCTTGCGCTGGTTGTCCCGGTGCGGTTATGACACTCAAAGGCGGCGTCGAACGCATTTTGCAAATGAAACTCGAAGAAGTGAAATCTGTAGAATTAGCAAGGTAGTGTAGGTAGTATTGGCTTTTATTCGGTAACAAACTGTTTTTTTCAAAGTTGTTGCTGAGTAGCTTTAATCTGTTAAACTATGAGCTCAAGCCAATCGGCGAGAGCTCATTTTGTTATTAGTCAGGAATACTATTTAAAAATTTGCAAATATTAAAGAACATTATTTTTGGGGTTGATCGAAAAATATTTTCATAATTGTTGTATAAAAAAGATAAATTATAAATATTTTTCGGCAAATATATTATAATTAATTTTGCAATTTTTCTACGAATTGGAGGCTTTTAATGCTTGTGCTTAGGTTTTTGGTGGGGGTGAGGGTATTACTGTTATAAAACACCGTCCGTAAAATGTCCGTAACTTTGCCAAAAAGATGCCCTAAAATGCCCTAAAAAACCCAAAACGCCACCCGAAAGCCACCAACAAAAAAAGCCTTGAAAGTGTGGACTATCAAGGCTTTACTATTGCTCCCAAGCACGGACTTGAACCGCGGACCCTCTGATTAACAGTCAGATGCTCTAACCAACTGAGCTACTTGGGAATGTTATTTCTTTCATAATGATTGTCATCATTAATGAGATACAAAATTACGGGTTTTTTGGCATATATGCAAATAATATTTTTACTTTTTTTACTTTTTTTTTTGATTTCATTTCCGTATTTTTGGAATTATTAAGAAAATAAACTATTTAACTATTAGGAATAATATCGATGGAAATAGAGAAACAGACTAACACGTGGACTTTCTACTCAGTTTTCGGCAATGTTTCGTTTTGGTGGGGCATTTTGACTACTGGTTTTATCGTCATCGGGGCTTTAGCCGATCCGTCTCAAATCGACTCATCCTTGATAGGTGGCACTGTCGCTTTGGGTATTGCTCCGCTCGTCGTTGGTTATTTAATGAAGCAAAAAGCTAAAAAGGAAAAAACGCTTAATAGTAAAAAAACGCTTGAACGTTTGGTTTTGGAAACGATTAGCAACAATAACGGAGAACTCTCCGCTACTGAGCTTTCGTTAAAAGGAAATATAAGCTACGATGAAGCTAATGCCGCCTTGGAATATATGGTTACCAAAGGAATCATTTATCCTGAAGTAACTAATGAGGGAATTGTTGTGTATGTCTGCGAAGAATTTAGAAAGATTGGCTCGTAATAGCTTTTTCAGCCAAATCCAGTATAACTGCTGTTTGCTCCTGCAGCGAAAGCAAAGACGTATCGATTTCTATTGAGTCCAAAGCCTTTTTAAGCGGGCTGTGGCTGCGACTGGAGTCGTATTGGTCTCTGTCTAATATTTGCTGCTTTAGCTCGACAAAGTCAAAATCTATGCCTTTTGCGGCGAGTTCTTTTGACCGCCTAAGGACGCGAGTATCAATTGAGGCAACAAGGAAAATCTTCAGCTCCGCTTGCGGGAACACAACTGTGCCTATATCGCGTCCATCCATAACTACGCCCCCGCGTTTGCCTAATTCCCGTTGCTGGGCGACCATTAAATCACGGACGCACCCCATAGCACTGACTGGCGAAACCAGCTTGGTTACCTCGGGCAAACGTATATCCAGCGAAACATCTTCGCCGTTTAATAGTGTGAGCTGCCCTTTAGACGAAGCCTCAAGCTCGATTTTTATAGTTTGCATTAAATTTAATACTTCCGGCTCTTCAATTAAAACGTTATTTCTCAATACCGAAAGAGTAACGGCGCGATACATAGCTCCGGTATCGACATAGATATAGCTAAGCTTTTCGGCAACAATTTTAGCAGATGAAGTTTTTCCCGAGCCTGCGGGCCCATCGATAGCTATGATTATTTTTTTCATATTCATTTTTGAAATTCTAAATATTTTTAAAATGATTGTCAATCAAAGAAAAAACTGCTCGCACGTCCCGCAAATCGTCCAAAAGGTAGTCCGGATGAAGTTCTTGAAGGACATGCCGCTTCACGGTGCCAGTGGCAACCGCGAGTACCGGTATATTGTTATCTTTGCCGCAGTTGATGTCATGAAGAGTATCTCCGATAATAATCGCATTTTTTTCGCTTACGTCGGCAGCAATTAAGCCCAAATCGCGAGCTCTTTCGAGGGCTAATTTTGGCAATTGGTTGCGGTTGGGATTATCGCAACCAAAGCCGCCGAAAGGGAAAAATCTGTCGAGCGAGTTTGCCTGCAGTTTCAAATACGCATTCTGCTTGAAGTTGCCCGTTACCAAACCTAATGCGTATTCGTCGTGAGAGCTCAAAATATTGATAAGCTCAAGTATGCCGGGCAAAAGTTCAATATTTTCTTGGGTAATTACCAATTTGAATTTTTCAAAAAGCAAACCCCACAAATTCGTAGCACCAGCCGTCAAAAAGGCGGGAGCTAAATCAAAAGACAGCTCAATATCTGCTAAAATCTGCAAATCGGTTTTGCCATGAAAAGTCGGCAAATTTGATTGATTAATGCCAATGTTGTAAACCTCGTTAATTGTATCAACGAATATATTGTAAGCTAGCCCCAATTTCAAATTTAGAATAGTGCCATCGATATCAAAGAGAATTACATTTTTTCTCATGTCAATTAAAATGGTACGTCGTCTGAAAGAGAAGAATCCACGTCAGGGCTTGAGTAAGAAGTTGGTGACTGCGTTTCTTGCGAATAATTATC
>JBBRJR010000085.1:0-9686 GCA_038218865.1 Kapaibacterium sp. (SeqCode)
CAAGGACACGGCATGCCGTGTCCCTACATCAAGAAAATCAGCGTTAATTGTCATTCCTGCTGCCTGAAACCTGACCGCTGTTCCCTGCCACCTGTTCTCCGCCAACAGCTAAATATTTATTAATCAATTAGCTAAGCCTAAATATATCAATAAAAATATCTATAGTTTTGCTAAGTTTAATGCTAAAAATACAAAAAAATTGTTATTTTTGTATATATTTAAAAAACTTATTATTTTTATATAAAAAGGATAATTATGAATATTCTCGTTTTAAATTGCGGCAGCTCTTCGCTGAAATTCCAAATTATTGAAACTGATTTAGAAATGATTGAAAAAGGCGCCGACCGCGAACTTGCCAAAGGTCTCATCGAAAGAATCGGCAGCGAAGCTTTGATTTCTTATAAAGTCGAAGGTGGCAAAGGAACTTTGAAGCAAACGGCTCCTTTACGCGATCACAAAGCAGCTCTGACACATATTATCAAATGGCTTACTTCGTCCGAAACAGTTATCCCGGGCATAGAGAGTTTGGACGACATTCACGCTGTCGGTCATCGTACCGTCCATGGCGGCGAAGAATTCAAAAGTTCTGTCCGCATAGATAACGATGTTATTGCTAAAATGGAAGACAACATAGAGTTAGCCCCACTGCACAATCCAGCAAATTTAAAAGGCATTTACGCTGCTCGCGAAGTCTTTGGGCCCAGCGTGCCGCAAGTCGGCATTTTCGATACATCATTCCACACGACCATGCCCGAAACAGCTTATTTATACGCAATTCCTTACCAATATTATCGCCGATATAAAATTAGAAAATACGGATTCCACGGTACTTCTCATCGCTATATAGCTTATCGCTACCGCATGCTTACCGGCATAACACGTGAAAATACTAATATCATAACGCTTCACTTGGGCAACGGTGCTTCGGCTTGTGCTATAAAAAATGGTAAATCCATAGATACATCGATGGGCTTTACTCCGCTCGAAGGCTTGATGATGGGCACACGTTGCGGCGACATCGACCCTACTATTATCGACTTTTTGGCACACAAAGAAGGCGCTTCTCTGGACGAAATTTTTAACATGCTGAACAAACGTTCCGGCGTACTCGGCATATCCGGTTTAACTAACGACATGAGAGATTTAGAAGTGGAAATCGACGAGCATCAAGACCGCCGCGCCCAGCTTGCTATCGATATGTTTTGCTCCAAAATCACAAAATACACCGGTGCTTATATGGCGGCAATGAACGGTGCAGACGCCATTTGCTTCTCTGCCGGTATTGGCGAAAATGCCCCAGACGTTCGCGCAAAAGTATGCCAAACACTTGGTTTTCTCGGAATTGAAATAGACAAAAAAGCAAACAATAGAATGATACGTGGCAAAGAGGGCGTTATTTCTACCGCTGATAGCAAAATTAAGGTGTTTGTCATCCCGACAAATGAAGAGCTCGTACTCGCTCGCGATACTTGCCGCGTCGTTTTGAACGCACCGTTAAATTAAATAAATATTAATTTCATTTTTTAGGAAAATCTATGTCCCAAATACCATTTATTGAAAAAGTCCGCGAAGACGCTAAAAAAGTAAATGCACTTGTCGCCTTTCCCGACGCCACAGATTTACGTAGCATAGAAGCTTCTCGATATCTTTTGGACGAAAAAATAGCTCGTGCTTGCCTAATAGGCAACGCCGAAAAAATACAAAGCGTAGCACAAAGCCACAACGTATCACTTGAAGGCATCGAAATAATCGATCCCGAACAAAGCGAATTAATTCCCGAATTTGCTTCGCTGCTTTATGAAAAAAGAAAAGCAAAAGGCATGACCGAAGCGGAAGCTACGAAAACAGTGAAAGACCCGCTATATTTCGCCGGCTTTTTGCTCGAGACAAACCGTTTACAAGCGGTCGTTGCGGGCAATGTTTCATCAACTGGTGCGGTGCTGAAAGCAGCGATTTATACCGTTGGCGTTGCGCCAGGCATATCGATTGTTAGCAGCTTTTTCATTATGGCTTTTCCTGATAAAATGCTGTGTTTTGGCGATTGCGCAGTAAATCCTGACCCAACGGCTGAGCAGCTCGCAGATATAGCTATATCGACAGCTAAAAATTATCAGGCTATAACCGGCGAAGAGCCGCGAGTAGCGCTATTGTCTTTTTCGACCAAAGGCAGCGCCGAACATCCCTTAGTAGATAAGGTTCGCTTAGCAGCTCAGATAATGAAAGAAAAAGCGCCAGAAGTGCCGTCAGACGGGGAATTGCAGCTCGATGCGGCAATTATTCCAGCTATCGGGAAAAGCAAAAGTCCCGGCTCGCCAGTCGCAGGCACGGCGAATGTGCTTATATTTCCTGATTTAAATGCAGGAAATATCGGCTATAAATTAGTTCAGCGGCTCGCAGGAGCCGAAGCAGTCGGACCTGTAGTGCAAGGCTTGGCAAAACCATATTGCGATTTGTCGCGTGGCTGCACGACTGATGATATGGTAAATGTGGCAGCAATTTGTGCGTTGATGGCTTAGATTTGTCCGGATAATCAGTTGGATTTATTTGACAAATTAAGTGATTTGGCAAGAGCTGGCAATAGTTTTGTCGGCTCTTGTTCTAATATATGGAGTTAACAGATTTGAATTTTACAGATTTGAAGATAATAGGTAGCTTCTCGTAACTTTTTAGTTCAATGAGGATTGGTTGACTAAGTATTACTTTTTATTTAATTATTTCAAAGAGGCATTATGACAAAGCTTTCAAAAATTCTACTTATCGCTTTGATTGTAGTGTTTACCGCTTGCTCTGATGACAACAGTCCTGTCAATCCAAATACTAAAACTATTACTGAAGAGATTGATAGGCTCTGCGATTCAATCCTTCAAAATAGTAAAGCTCCGGGTATGATAGTCGGAGTTTGGCTTCCTCAGAGTAATTTTAAGTATTTAAAAGCACATGGATATGACGACCCTTACTTAAAAACGCCTATCAATGTTAATTCTTTTTTTAGAATTGGAAGTAATACAAAATCCTATATTGTAACAATGGTACTTCAGCTTGTAGATGAAGGCAAGCTAAGACTTGATGATAAACTGAGCGAGTTTTACCCAGAGTTCCCTAGAGCAGATGAAGTTAGTATCCATAATTTAATGAACATGACAAGCGGTATATTTAATTACAGCGAAGAAAAAAATTTCTTTGAAGATATGGATTTCAACAACCCGCATCCTTTTACGAACGAAGAATTGATAAATAAGGCTGCAAAGCATCCGTATTTGTTCGATCCCGGCACAGCTTGGAGCTATAGCAATACCAATACTATTTTCTTAGGTATGATATTAGAAACACTGACTGGAAAATCAATTGTTGAAAATTTGAACTCAAGAATATTTAGAAAATATGGCTTTTCAAAAACAACTTTCGTCATGGATCATAGAATGCCTGCCAACTCAATGAATGGCTGGACTTACTTGAGAAAGGATTCGCTTGTGAAAGCTACTGAAGCAACCGATATGACTTGGGGCGGAGCCGCCGCCGCTATGATATCCAATGTTTATGAATTTAGAAAATGGGTTGAGCTTCTATGTGGCGGTTCAATGCTATCAGACTCATTATATCAGAAACAATTTTCTGGTTACGTAGTTCCCATGCCAAGTTTAGACTATAAGTATGGCTACGGAGTTTTCAGCGAATTTGACAATGGGTATTGGGGTCATACAGGAACTATTCCCGGCTACAATACATTAATGATGCACAATAAAACTACTAAAGCAACAATTGTGGCTGTTTATAATACAAATACGAATGATGTTAATAAATTATATTACAGAATACTTGAAGTATTGAAAAGATACTAATATTTCAAATTGTGAAAGGGGAGGCATAGGGCTGTGGGGAAGGCAATGTTTTCGGTGAAAAGGCAGAATTGGTGCAGATGTGGCACACTTTTGAGGTGTGCCACATCTGGGCTAGAAGCCGCGTTTGTTTGTTTTGTAGGGGCAATCCATGGATTGCCCTAACGTTGAAGCAAGTGAGTTCTTCTTCCCAAAGCCTAACAGCCTCTTACGTTCCCTACCGAGCTTGTTTAGATGTCCAACACCTTCGAGGTGTTGGACATCTGGAATAGAATAAGAAGATTGAGCCTTTTTTAGATGGCGTCCACCTCGAATGTGGACGCCATCTGGAGTGGAATGTGGCAAATCTGGGAATGTAAAAGGGCAGACACTTAGGTCTGCCCCTACAAAATCCGCTATTCTTCCTTCTTCGGCGGCTGAGCTTGTCGAAGTCAAGCCCACAGCCTACTGCCCGACGCCCACTAACGGCAGACAGTGGCAATAATTTCAATAGCTTTTAGCGTTTGCGTCCGGTCAATATCAAGATGGAAAACGATGCGAATCGTCTTGCCACCCGTAGCGCTCAAAAGTAAGCCCGCTTTGCTGCATTCGCTGACAAATTCAGCCGGCGAAATGCGCCCAAGATCGAAGCGAACCATATTTGTTTGTGTGCGGGCTAAATCGACTGTAATGCCGTCTATCTCGGAAATTTTCTGTGCCGCAAGTTTTGCGTTTGCGTGGTCAAAAGCTAATTTCTCTAAATTATTCTCCAAAGCGAAAAGTCCGCCAGCTGCCAAAAGCCCAGCTTGACGCATGCCGCCGCCAAATATCTTTCGCCATTTGATTGCTTTTTGGATGTTTTCCCTTGTGGAAACCAAAAGCGAACCAACGGGGGCGCCCATCCCTTTGGACAAACATACCGAAAGCGTATCGAAATAACGAGCGTACTCGGCGCCCGAAATGCCAGTTTCGACGATGGCGTTCCAAATTCGCGCCCCGTCCAAATGCATGCGTATATTGTTTTTGTCAGCCAATTGTTTAACTTTTGGAAATTCTTCAATCGGCAAGATTGTTCCACCATGCCGATTATGAGTGTTTTCAAGACAAAAAAGCGAAGTTCGCGGAAAATAATATAGGTCAGGCCTAATCACATTTTCAAATTCGCTCAAGAGCGGCATTCCCATAGCCGACGGAATTGGTCTAATTTGCACTTGCGACAAAATCGCTGGCGCCGCCGTTTCGTAGTAGTAAATATGTGCGTCGGCTTCGGTTACAATTTCGTCGCCTGGCTGGGTAAGTATTTTCAGGGCAATTTGATTGCTCATCGTACCGCTGGGCACGTAAAGGGCGGCTTCTTTGCCGAAAAAATCAGCTACTTTTTCTTGCAAAAGGTTTACTGTTGGGTCTTCGCTATAGACGTCGTCTCCGACGGGAGCAGCGGCAATTGCTTGCCGCATTTCCTTACTTGGTTTTGTTACTGTATCGCTGCGTAAATCTATCATATTTCGTTACATCTTTTTTTGTAGATTATTTTTTGGCTCTTTGGGTTTCATTTGGTTCATGTCAGGATGACCTTTTGGCATTTGATTAATGTCAGGATGTCCAGGAGGCATTTGGTTCATATCTGGATGTCCTTCAGGCATTTGATTCATATCTGGATGTCCTTCAGGCATTTGATTCATATCCGGATGTCCGGGAGGCATTGTTTGATCCATAATATCTTTGGCGCGAGTGCCGGCTTGCGGAACGAAAAGCATGGTGCGGCCCGATAAGCTATCCATTGTAATTATTTTGGAATATGGATTGTAAGCGCCAGTGTACATAAAGCCTTCGGAAATTAAATTTAATTTCAAGCGAATAATGTCATTGTCCGGAAATTTCGATTTCAGAACATTTTGCATAGCTTCGGGGACTTGCGTTGTATCGTCTTGTTTGTAAAAATAAGCGACGAGTACGTCGGGAGCCGCCATTTCTGGGTCCATTCCATCGTGAGGCTTGAAATCTTTATATTTATCGATAATTCTTTCTTGGAGCAATTCATGTGCGGCATCCAAAATATTGTTTGAGTCAAGTTTGCTGACATCAATAAAAAGAAAAGTCATATTTCCGCTTTCTGATTCATTTTTTATTTCGTCCAAGACCTTATAATCAAATGACTTAAAAGCGATAAAATAGACAGCAATGGCAACGGCAATTAAGCCGATAGCGGAGATTAAGTAAATTGTATTTTTTCTCATAGCTAAACCTCGTAATTATAATAAATTAATAAAAGAAATCCAGTAATTCGTAATCAGTAAGCCCAAGCCCCACATAACGAAGCCGACGCTTATCGGAATAGAAAAATTATCGTCCATTTTCAGGAGTTTGGAGGCGGCTTCGGCGAAAGCGCCGACTACGCCAGCTATTGCGCCGATAATAAAGTACGACGCCGGAGCTCCGAGCGTTGTTCCCAAAACGGCAACGACTATAATTGCGGAGACAATAAAAGCGCCAGTGCCTTCCCATGATTTATCAATAAGCGGTGTTTTGCCGAATTTGCGACCGACCAAAGCGGCAGCAATATCGGAAATAATCAATATAGTAAACGCCGTAACTGCTATAATTTTTGGAAAGATAAGAACGGTTACAACTGCCGAGATAAGCACCCATGAAGCACCATTAAGCGATAATTTCTTGTTTTTCTTTTCGTGCTTGCGCAAAATAGGACCGATTATTTTACTATAAATTCTATGGAGCGGCTCGATCTTTTTTGTAACTACATCGGTTATCACCATCAAAAGAGCGAGCGGCAACAAAACCATTAGCGCTTCTTTTTTGGAAAAAAAGATATAGGCAATGGGTATCGAAAGCGAGCAAAGATGTATCAGCTTTCGCATAACTTCCTGCTTGTAGGGAATATCGTTGTCTTTTTTCTTCATTATTTCTGAAGTCAAAGATTGGCTCGGCGAGCCATTTTCTACTACATTAGCAGTATCATTCAAAATATTTTCATCTAAATTCGTTCTATCCATATTCGAGTACTTTCAATGATTAAGTAATTGTGCTTTTAGAATTAATGCAAATTTATGAAAACTTTAACAAAATATGCTAATGCAAAAATAAATTTAGGGCTTCAAGTTTTAAATAAACGACGAGATGGTTTCCATAATATTAATACTTATTTTGCACCGATAACGCTTTCCGATGAAATTACGGTAGAGGAAGCGGAAGATTATTCGCTCGAGTGCAATATAAATTTCAATATTCCGGACGAAAAGAATTTGGCTGTCATTGCTGCAAAACTATTTAATCATTATAGCGACACTGAGCGTGCTGTAAAAATTAAGATTATGAAAAACATCCCGCACGGCGCAGGCTTAGGCGGCGGTAGCTCGGATGCCGCAAGTGTACTTTTGGCAATGAACGAGCTCTCGGGCTGTAAATTGTCCCAAGAAGAGTTGGCTACCATCGGATTGCAAATAGGCTCGGACGTGCCATTTTTTATTTTCAATAAGCCAGCGATAGCTACCGGTCGCGGAGAAAATTTTGAGTTTCGCAGGTTTTTGCCCGATTGCTCGATATTACTGATTTTTCCTAATAAATCAATCTCCACCGCTGGAGCTTACGGTGCACTAGGTCGCACTGAGCAAGCGAGGGAAATTACAGAATTTTACCGTTATCTGAAAAATGTTCCAATAGAGGATTATTCTAAATATATATATAATGATTTTGAAGATTTTGCAATAGAAACATACCCTGAGATAGGATTGATAAAAGCGGAATTAATAAAAAACGGCTCGATTTTTGCGTTAATGAGCGGAAGCGGCTCAAGCGTTTACGGGTTGTTTCGCAATGAGAGCGAAGCTCGGCGAACAGCCTTGTTGTTCGGTCAATATAAAACATTTGTGTGTAATTTTTTGAAGAAATAATATGAATATTCTAATAGCTGCTTCTGAGGTCGATCCTTATGCCAAGTCTGGTGGGCTTGCCGACGTAACTGCAACCCTGCCAAAAGAATGGTATAGGTACGGTCAAAATCCAATTGTTGTGATGCCAAAATATGGCTTCATCAATGTGGACAAATGGGGCTTTAAGCCGACCGACATAACGATAAACGTACCGATGGGGCATTGGACGGAATTTGCCCGCTTGTGGTACGGCACGCTGCCTGACAGCCAAGTACCGGTTTATCTTGTCGAGCATAATGAGTATTTCGACAGAAACGGCATTTATGGCGATCCGCAGGAATACGGCGACAACAATAGGCGGTTTATATTTCTTTCACGGGCAGTTTTTGAAGTAGCCAAAGCCTTGGATTTCACTCCGGACGTAATCCATGCCCACGATTTCCACACAGCTTTTGCAATGGCTTTTTTACGCTCATATTACCGCTACGAAGCCCGCTTTGCCAAAACGGCTGGCGTTTTCACTATACATAATTTGGCGTATCAAGGCAAATTCGAGCCATTTTCGACGTTATCATATTCAGGCTTCGGCATGAACCAGTTCTATCCCGGTAGCTGGCTCGAATACCACGGCATGGTTAATTTCATGAAGGTCGGGATAATGTTTGCCGATAAAATAACGACAGTCAGCCCGACCTATGCCCAAGAAATACGCTTTCCATATTTTGGCGAAGGGCTTAGCGATGCTCTGAACTTTCGCGCCGGCGACCTTGTCGGCATACTTAACGGGGTTTACTATAACGAATGGAATCCCGCAACCGACAGAATGATTTCGCAAAATTACAGCCCCGCCACTCTAAGCAAAAAGCGTGAAATAAAGCATGCTTTTTTGAAAGAGAATGGCGATTTCGAACACCCCGATATGCCGCTCGTCGGCATAGTAACACGCTTAGCCGAGCAAAAGGGAATTGATTTATTAATGTATAAATTAGAAGAATATTTGTCGCTCGGAACGTTCCGATTTGTCTTGCTTGGCTCGGGAGACAAGCACTACGAGGATTATTTTAAATATATAAAATGGAAATATCCGCATACGGCGATTATTCACTTGGGCTACAGCACGCAAATATCTCATCGCATAATTGCGGCGAGTGATTTTTTCCTAATGCCCTCGCGGTTTGAGCCATGCGGACTTACTCAAATGTATGCTATGAAATACGGCACTATCCCGATAGTCCGCAAAACCGGCGGCTTGAGCGACACAGTTTCCGAATACAACACCAATACTGGCGAAGGCACTGGCTTTTCGTTTATGCAGTACAATGCTGACGACATGGCGTACGCTATCCGTCGCGGCTTATCTGTCTATATGAACGAGCCGCACTGGGACATAATCCGCCAAAACGCAATGCAGCAAGACTTCTCATCTGGCGCCTCTGCGTTAGAATATTTGAAAGTATTTAATTGGGCTATGGAAACGAAAAGTTAGTAGGGAAGAAAGTAATCAGTTTCCAGTTATCAGTTTTCGGTGAAAAGGCAGAATTGGTGCAGATGTGCCACATCTAAGAAAAAATTAGCAAAAAAAAGCTGTTCTCAATGTTTTGAGAACAGCTTTTTTCAAAAGTTTTTAATTTAAAATTTATTGCTCGTTGGCTTTAGATTTTGATTTACTCATGCTGAGATTTGTAATGTCTTGAGCCGAAAGCCTGCGACCGCCGATAAAGCGAGTTTTGTAGAATGTACTTTCGAGGGAAGAAACTGTAACTCCTGAACGTGAGCTGGCGTGTGCGAAAAGATTATCACCTAAGTAAATGGCTACGTGGGAAGCAAATTTGCGGGAGTAAGTGTAGAAGAAGATTAAGTCGCCGAATTCAAGATTGTCGCGAGTAATTTTTTGACCGATGTTTACTTGCTCACGAGCTGTGCGTGGTATCATTATATTAGCTGATTCAGAAAACATCCGTTGTGTCCAAGCTGAGCAATCAAT
>JBBRJR010000086.1:0-9648 GCA_038218865.1 Kapaibacterium sp. (SeqCode)
ATACATATACTGATTTTAGCAAAAAGCCTAATTTTTTTGCAAAACCGAATCACATTGGGGAAATAAAGATTTACAATACTTATGAGTCAGGTTTCCGTTGGTCTTTCGAGGCTGAATATTATTCAAACAATTACTTTTGGAATGATAATATAAATAACACTAATAGCAAACATTTGTTTTTGTTGAATTTCCGAAGTGGCATAAAAGTAATTAAAAAAAATGAAGTATTTTTAGGAATTTATAATATACTAAATTCTTATTATGAATCGCAATACGGTTTACCCGGATCGGGTTTAAGCTTTTTTTTAGGAATAAATTTTAATTTTTAAAACAAAAGAATTCTGCCTAACCGCGGGGATGGAAGCTTTTGTGTACTTCTTTTATATAATCATTATCCAAATGTGTATAAATTTGAGTAGTCGATATATCTGAATGCCCGAGCATTTCCTGCACTGCCCTTAAATCGGCTCCGCCTTCGAGCATGTGTGTAGCAAAGGAATGGCGAAATAAATGTGGGTGTACGTTCTTTTCAATATTAGCTAATTTCGAATATTTTTGCAAAAGTTTCCAAATGCCCATTCGCGTAAGCTTTCCACCACGCTGATTTAAGAAGAAGAAATCACTTGAAATGTCGCTTTTGAAAAACAAAGGACGAGAATTTTTATTATATTCTTCTATCCATTTAAGCGCAGGCTTGCCGATTGGGATAAGCCTTTCCTTTGAGCCTTTACCGAAAACCCTGATTATCTCAGCTTCCTGAAATATATTTTTATATTTCAAATCAATTAGCTCGGAAACTCTAAGCCCGCAGGCATAAAGCAATTCAAAGATCGTTCTGTCGCGGATTCCGGCTGCATTATGTGTGTCAGTTGCTTCGATTATCCGCGTTATTTCTTCGTAAGAAAGTGTTTCAGGCAGATTTCTTGCCTGCTTAGGCATCTCGAGCAATTCGGACACGTCTCTTGTTGCTTTTCCGATAGAATGATAATACTTATGAAATCCACGTAAACATGATAAATATCTGGCGCGAGAAACCGAACAAAGACCAATTTTATCCAAATTCAAAAGGAAATCAGACAAATCTTCGTCAGCAGCAGAACTTAAAGAGGTTATTCCTTTAGAATGTAAAAACTTCACATAAACATTTAAGTTATGCTTGTAAGCTTCGATAGTATTTTGAGATAAGCCTTTCTCTAAAAAAATATAATCGAAGTAGTTTTTTAAATCCCTTTTCATTGATAAAGGAATATCATCTTTTTTCTTTTCTTTCACAGAAATGTTTATTAGTTCAAATTAAATATTACATTTAAACAGAATATTAATTCTATTTTTTCTTATCGAATTCTATCGTCATAAACCAGCCGGCTTTGTCTCCGCCTAATAGAATAGACAACTTGCGAGCTATAAACTGCATCGTTTTGTTAAATCTCGCTAATTTATCATAATATGAAAGCACGGGGCGGATTTTCACGTTCTCGACAGGCATAGTTGCAAGCATTTTTTTCACTTCGTTTACAGTATATGCCTTAGTTCCTCTGCTCTCCATCTTGTCCCAAAGCACGTCGCCGATAGTAAGCCATAGCTTTCCTTTCAGCAAAGCATGCTTTACCCAAAAAAGATATGCCAAAACAGAATGCCGGTGATAAATCATTATTTTTCCGCGACCGCCACTTTTAAGTACTCGCACTATTTCTCTCATTGCTTTCTCAGTGTTAGGGGTGTGGTGAATTACTCCCCAACTCCAAACCAAATCAAAAGTACCGTCGTTAAAAGGTAGATTCTCACTGTCTCCAACGACTATTTCTTTTGCTTTCATTTCGTAAAGACTTAATCTATGTTTTACGTGCTCGCATGCTTGCTCGGTTAAGTCAAGCCCTGTTACTTCGGCTCCGGCTCTGACCCATTGCAAAAAGTCAGTCCCGGCGCCTACGCCAACTTCCAAAACCTTTTTGCCGTGCCAACGAGTAAATTCTGCAAACGAGAATATCTCTGGCTGCACCTCGTACCTGTCCTGTTCTATCTCTTCAAAGTATTCTCGGGAAAACTTTTCTCTGTCGGTAATCCACGTTCCGCAGGTTTGTTTATTCCAGAAGTCTTCTACTTCAATCTTCAATGTTTCTTCATTATTCATTTTCAATTCTTTTAAATTATACTTTTTCAAATTTAATGAAATTATTTGTATTTTTCTCTCTTTTTTGCTTGTGATGGTTAATTTTCATTTGATTCACATAAAAAAAGGAATAATTCACTTGTCTTTTATTTTTGAAACAGCAACATTTTGCAACCCTTTTCGTCATATTTTCTGCTATAAGTAATAAAAATGCAATTAATCATCTATATAGGTTTTAAATGTATTATTCAAAATTATCTCTCGGCGCTATGCTCGCAATTCTTATCACTCTTACCGGAGGCCACAACTCGATGTGTCAGATGAAATCTATTAACTTTACGAAAGATACTCTTGCCAATGGCTTGCAGGTCATTTATCATGTAGATAATTCCGCACCTGTCATCGGTACTATCGTTCATTATCGCGTCGGCTCTCGTGATGAAAACAATGATCAGACAGGTTACGCTCACTTTTTTGAACACCTAATGTTCGAGGCTACATCTAACATTCCTCGTGCTTCCATTGATAAATATATTCAGGAAGCAGGCGGAGATCTTAATGCTCACACTTCATTCGATGAGACAGTTTTTTACCAACATTTGCCCTCTAACGAATTAAAACTCGCTCTTTGGATTGAATCTCAACGCATGCGCGGGCTTCTCGTCGATACAATCGGCGTCGAAACTCAACGTGGCGTAGTTACCGAAGAACTGAAAATGAGACGCAACAACCAACCTTACGGTACTTTGCTTGATGAAATATGTGCTGCTGTTTTCCCTGGCGGTTCATATTCTTGGACTACTTTAGGCAGCGAAAAGCACATAGCAGCCGCTACTATCGATAATTTCCGTGCGTTCTATGATAATTTCTATCAGCCCAATAACGCCACTCTCGTACTTGCAGGCGACATTAACATTGACGAAGCTCGCAAATATGTGAATGATTACTTCGGCAACTTGCCCGTCAAAGTTTCATCCAAAAGAAATGACTTTAAAATTATGCCTATGCAAGGCGAAGTAAGAAAAGAAATCAACGATCCAAAAGCACAGCTTCCCGGCGTCTTCATCGGTTTTCGCTCTCCGGCTCTCGGAGATTTAGATTACTATCCATTTGCTCTTTTAATGGACATACTTGCAGCTGGCGAAAGTTCACGCATATATCAAACTATCGTAGATAAAGAACAAGCAGCAGCACAAGCCACAGCTTTCCCGCTTGCTTTGGAAAAATCAGGCGTAGGCGTTTTCTACGCAATCGCTACTCCCGGCAAAGATATAAAGGATATTGAAAAATTGCTCAACAAAGAGATTAAAAAAGTCATAGAAAATCCTGTCTCTATCGATGAGATTAAAAAAGCTAAGAACATCAAAGAATCCGAGTTCATTTTTGCAAAAAAAGAAGTTCTCGAAAAGGCTCAAACGCTCGCCAGATACAATAGCTATTACGGCGATCCATCTCTAATTAACACCGAACTCGATAGTTACTTGTCCGTTACTGCCGATGACATCCAACGCGTTGCTAAAACTTATCTCGATACGCCTAACAAAGTAGTTCTTTTTTACATTCCATCAACTCTTTCTGAGTAAATCATCAATAAGGACGATTTTTACATGAAATTTATCTCTTTTTTAATCATCATCACCGGCATTCTTATGAATGACTTCAATCTCTATGCAACAGATATTTCTTCAAAACCTGAGCCGATGAAAGAAACTGGCTTCGTTTTTCCTAAACATACCGAGCACGTTCTGAAAAATGGGCTAAAGGTCTTCCTGATAGAAGATCACGAGCAGCCTACTGTTTCTTTTAGTATTTTAATTCCGGGCGGAACATCGCAAGATGGAAAAAATCCTGGAACTGCTGACATCGTCGCGGGGCTGCTTACTAAAGGAACGGGTAAACTTACAGCGCTTGACATCGCCAACAAGATTGACGGGCTTGGCTCTTCTATTAACGCCGGCGCTGGCGGAGACTACATCACTGTCTCTTCATCTGTACTTAAAAAACACATGACCACTCTGCTCGATGTCTTTTCTCAAGTCGTTACCAATCCGAAATTTGACGAAGACGAGTTCGATAAATTTATTAAGCAAATGGCAGCTGGCTTGCAATATGACAAATCGCAGCCTAACAAACTTGCTGCAACACTGGCTCGAAGAGTTATTTACGGAGACAACCACCCTTACGCTCTTTCTCCAACTGAGAAAACAATTGAAAAAATCGAAATTGAGGACATTAAAGCCTTTTATAAGAAATTTTTCGTTCCGAATAATGCTTCGATAGCCGTAGTCGGCGACGTTAAAGAGAAAGAAATTATTCCAATTTTAGAAAAGATTTTTGCAAATTGGAAAAAAGGTGAAAAACCAACGATAGTTACAGCTGAACCTAAGCCGCAGCCGCTTGGCGTTTACTTCATAAATCGTCCTGCCTCCGAGCAATCAACGGTCGTTGTTACTACTCTTGGCGTTCCTTATAACCATAAAGATTACGAAAATTTGGATATGACCGCCAAAGTCATTGGATCTGGTTTCGGTGGGAGGCTTTTCCGCACACTGAGAGAAACTTATTCATACACCTACACTCCTTGGGGATACCTAACTTCGTCTAAGTATATTAATCGCTTTGCTTGCGGCGCCGATGTAAATAAATCTAAAACAGATTCTTCGCTCAATGTTATAATTAAAGAACTTAAACTTCTTGCAGAGAAAGGACCATCAGTCGATGAGCTTGCAAGGCATATAAAATACGAAACAGGGCAATTTTATCTCGCTTTCGAGAATTCGAATTTTGTCGCATCGCTTGTACAACAGGCGGATTTCCTCGACATCCCTCTCGAAAAAGTTAAAGACTTTCCCAAAAGGATTAAAAACTTGATTCCTGCGGATATCGAAAGGGCTGCTAATGATTATATCGACGTTAATTCTGCTCGCATAATCGTCGTTGGCGATCCATCTATCAAAGAGTCGCTTAAATCTTTCGGCAATGTATTTGATTACGACCTCGACCTTTTGCCACTCACAGGTCCTAACTCTAAACTTGACAAAGTTTCACTCTCCCCCGCTGAGCTTATCGAGAAACATACTAAAGCTATTGGCGGCAAAGACAACATTGAAAAAGTTCAATCTTTGAAAGCAGTCTCTACGACTACCATGATTTCTAACAATCAGCCGATGACGGGAGAACTTATCCAGTTCAAAGATAAAAGCGGTAGAATGCACATGATTTTCGATATGAAGATGTTCAAACAAGAGATTTGGAACGACGGTAAAAATATAATTTCTGGCGGAATGGGTGATAATACTTCTCTCGACGGACAAACTGCTGAGAAAATCAGACTGGAAAGTCAAATTTTTGGCACTACGAAACTTCTCGATTTGAATTATAAACTTGAAATAAAAGGCAAAAAGAACGGCTCTATTATCGTGGGCGTTACGTCGCCGCTGGGCGAGGAATTTACTTACTATTTTGACGAAAAAACCCTTCTCGTCAGTAAATATGAAGCAATGGAAGAAACTCCCTACGGAATGACTTTGATGAGTATTAGCTTTAGCAATTGGAAAAACATCAACGGAGTAATGCTTGCAACGACAATTAATAATGTTTCTACAGCATTTTCTCTAAACAACGAATACACATACGAAATTAATGTTCCAATAGAAGACAGCATGTTTACTCCATAAAATAAATATGCTGATATAACCAAAAATGCCTCGACTGATTTTTTATCATGCCGAGGCATTTTTATTTTAGCTGTATGTTGTTGTTTGAGGATGTGCTACCCCCTTCCTCCCAAAGAATATTAGCTCTGCTGTCTAACTATTTGCCGTTTTCGTTAGGCTACCGTCCGCAAGTTCATCTATTGGGCTTTCTTCATTTACCTTTTTATTATCATCGCCTTTTCCCGGACTAAGTATTATTCCAACCATCATAACTATCGCAGATATTAAAATAATTTGTATTATCAGCGCACGATTTACAAAGTCGATTTGATTAGCTGGATCTATGGATAAAAACAATAGGATAGTAATCAAACCACGTGGGGCCACAAACATCAGTGGCTTTAGTGGCAGCTTCAAAAGTTTCAACTGTATCATTCTGAAGAAAAATATCAGTGCTACAATTCCTACTGCCATCGGCAGCGACGAAACGTTTAGTATTTCGCTTAATTGCATCAAAAAACCAAATAGCAAAAAGAACAATGACCGTATCAAAAAGGCGCCTTCGATGGTCAAGTCACGGAACTTCACTACTTCATTAGTTAATTCTCGGGGCTTAAAAACTTCTATCCACTTCCATTTGGCAATTTGATCTAAATTACCGATTGCCAAACCAAATATTAGAATGAAAATCAGCGCAGGCAGATGGTAAATTTCTGCAACTGCGTAGATTAAAATAATCAGTAAAATTATAGGAACGAACTTTATGTGGTGGTCTATTTTGTTTAAAAGGTATGACAATAATATGGTAGCTGCGATAGATATAACTGTTATAATTACTATTTCTATACCAAACATGGCGAAAGAACCAGCATCAAAATTGCGATTAAACGCTATAAATGCGAAAAATAGTACGCCCATTATATCGGACAAACTACTCTCATAAATTACAAACTCCTTATTTTCTTCAGTCAAATTGCGAACGCTTGGTATTGCAATAGCGCTTGAGATTATACAAAGCGGTATGGCGTTAATTAAACTCGTCTTAAAGTCCGTATGAGAGAGAATCATGAACAAATAAGTGATGACCAAAGCCAAAGCCATCATAGGCAATGCAGCAGCTACTATCGATTTTTTAATTAGCGGCAGCTTTGTCTTGTCCATGTGCAATTCCAATGCGCCTTCCAGCACTATCAAAATTAAGCCGAGCGTCCCAAGAATTGGCAAAATTGAGCTTAAATCTGGCAAAGTCAAGGTGAAAAGCGTCAGAGTACGATTCACGAGCAATCCCAGCATAAGTAGTAATATTACTGATGGGATTTTTGTTTTCGATGATGTCAAATCGAATAAATATGCGATCAACAGCAACGTGCTAAAAATGACGATAACTATAAGTGTCATAGCTTTCTTTTAAATTGTAACATATTTTTTTTATTTCTTAATAAATATTTTCATGTAAGAATACACATTTGATTAAGTCTTTTTTTCTTGTGGCTGCCCCGAAAATGTAAAACAGCATGACTTCAGACAAGCACGAATGTTGAATGACCAATGTGATAATACCTAAAATTTTAAACACCCCCAGCCCCCTCTTTTAAGAGGGGGTTTGGGGGTGTTCATATTAAAATTACAATTATAGTATTCATTTAACTTTCTTGTTATGTCCAAAACATAAAATATATACCTCATTAGGGAACCCCCAAACCTGCAATTATTAGCAAATCAACAGACTGATAATAGACATCCCTTATATCCACTTCTTTTTTCTAAAAACCATCAACATAACGCCTGAAACAGTAAGCATAATACCCCACATTACATAGTATCCATATTTCAAGTGAAGCTCCGGTACATTATCGAAATTTGTGCCGTAGATGCCAGTAATCAGTGTTAAGGGAATAAAAATAGTGGAGAAAACAGTAAGGAACTTTATCGTATCATTCAGCTTTGAACTCATAGAATTATGATAAATATTTAGTTGATCGGACAGAATTTCTCTGTAATTATCGAGCGAATCGATCGTTTGCCGGATATTTGTCTTTAACTCGCGAAAATGCACCATATTTTTATTATTAATATGCTCATAATCGGTTTTAATTAAATCGCTTATCATCTCTTGACATGGCAAAATCGATTTTCTTAGGAAAATAATCTCTTTTTTGAAAGCATTAATAATCTTTAAAACTTTGGTAGTTTGATGGTCAAGAAGTTTATATTCGTTCGCTTCGATTTCTTCACCCATTTCGGACAAAATGTAATTGTAATTGTCGAAGACAATGTCTAATATTGAAAAGGTTAAATATCCTATATCAGAATAGTTGGAGTGGTTTTTATTCTTTTTTATTCGCTCACGTAAAGGATTAAAGACATCGCCGGTTTGTTCTTGGAATGTAATTATCATTCTTCGTTTCATAACAAGGGCAACGTTTTCCACAGTAATAATTTTCGTTGCACCATTATTCTTTAGCATATTGAAAGACAGCAAAACAGCATCATCATATTCTTGCATTCGGGGGCGTGATTCCGTATCGAGCACATCAGAAATAATGACCGAATCCAATCCGCAAACCTTTCCAATTTGAATCATAATTTGTTCATCATGCAGTCCGTCAACATTAACCCATATCGGCGTGTTTGCCTCGAGGTATGGCTTCAAATCTTCCGGAGACTCCAAGTCTAGTTCTTCGCTTGTCGGTTTGCTTAAATCAATCACACGAAGCAAAACATTTTCGACTTTTCTTTCTCCTTTGAAATGAAAAGAATCAGGCGACAAGCCAATATGTTCTTTCTTTACATTAAGAAAACGCGCCATAAAAAGTCCTATTTTTTAAATATTGAATAATCATTAAAATAAATATTAAAAATACTTATATTTTAATATATATATTAGTGGCTGCAAATGAATATTTTACGACATGAGACGAGAAAATTATTATATTATTTTAATATATGATTCTAAAATACATCGATTTACCGCCCTGAAAAACAAGCTCCCACCACTTTCTAAGGGACTGTAGCATAAATAAGTATTTGTCTTATTGAGTCAATCAGGTATAATTGACCTACTTAAATACAAATGGCTTAGTAGGGCAAGCATCCCTGCTTGTCCCAAGGAACCTGCATTTATTATGTAGCTCATTTATATCTATTCCTCTGAAAAAGCAAATATAGATGTAATTACAAATAAAATAAAAAAAAAGCCGCGACTCAGATGTACTGAAATTGCGGCTTCAAAAAATAATTTTTTATCTTAAAGAATAATTCTACTTATCCAGACTAAAATCCTTTAATAACGATATAGGTTGGACCAATATAACGTTTTCCTTTAGAAGCTTTGCCGACTGGCGGAGGATTATTCGGGTCGGTAGTAGCGGAGCCAGAAACAGTTATTCTATCGGCTTTTATACCACCTTTAACCAAATATTCTTTGAGAGACGTTGAGCGTGCTTCGGTAAGTTCTTTGTTGTTTGCATCGCCTTTGTCTGCAACATCAGGAAAAGAAAGAATTTCAATTTTTACAGTTTGGTTCATTTTCAGGGAGTTTTTCAAATCCGAGAGGAAATAATCCGCACCGAAACGAATTTTTGACTGATTAATTTCAAATGGAGCGACGAGTAACGGAATTTTAATATTCTCTACAAGCGGCATAACCAGAAGATCTTTAGAGATTTCCTGATATTTATCGCTTGCCGGGACAGTAATATTCATCTCTTCTTTGAAATAATTAATATTAGTTAAAGTCAGCTTATAGGATTGGTCAGGCTTAAGTCCAGTAATGTAGTAATAACCATCAACTGAATTACTTTTTGTCTTATTGATGCGAGTACCTTTTGAATCAGTAACAAGAATTTCAGCACTGATAGGCTTGCGAGTAACTTCGTCGAC
>JBBRJR010000087.1:0-9558 GCA_038218865.1 Kapaibacterium sp. (SeqCode)
ACTGCTTCAAATTCCCCCGTCAATTGATTTTTAACCAAATTTGCTTGATCATTATATGCGTTGATAGCACCCGTCAGCGTATTGTTTGAAATATTATCCAAATGTCCGCGGTAGCGGAGCCAAGGACCTGCCATAGAGATATGATCCGTTGTGCATTTACCTTTAGCTTTAATAAGTATTCGCAAATTTAAAAAATCCTTGCCGTCCCATCTCGGAAATGGCTCAATAAGTTGTAATCTTTCTGAATTTGGATCAACAAGAATTTCGATTCCTGCCCCATTTTCTGAAGGAGCGCGATAGCCGGCATCCAGAACTTCAAATCCTAATGGAGGTAGTTCGTACCCAACTGGTTCGTCCAGCCTTACTTTTTCGCCTTTCTTATTTGTTAAATAATCTGTCATAGGGTTAAATGTCAAATTTCCCGCAATAGCAAAAGCAGTAACTATTTCAGGCGAGGCAACAAAAGCGTGCGTATTTGGATTGCCGTCGTTTCTCTTGGCAAAGTTTCTATTGAAAGAAGTTATAATAGAATTTTTTTCTTTTTTATCGGCACCGTGGCGAGCCCATTGTCCAATACATGGACCGCAAGCGTTAGCAAGTACGACTCCACCGATATTTTCAAAATCTTTTATAAAACCATCGCGTTCAATAGTATAACGTACCATCTCGGAGCCGGGAGTAATGGAAAACTCACTTTTGACTTCTAAATCTTTGCTTGCGGCTTGCCGAGCAATCGAAGCCGAACGAGAAATATCTTCGTACGAAGAATTTGTACATGAGCCAATTAAGCCAACTTCGAGTTTTTCAGGCCACGCATTTTCTTTTAATTTATCGGCAAATTCAGATATTGGCGTAGCCAAATCTGGCGTAAATGGACCATTGACGTATGGCTCGAGAGTAGAAAGGTCAATTTCGATAACTTGATCAAAGTATTTCTCCGGCTCGGCATAAACTTCTTCGTCGCCAGTAAGATTATGAGCAAGAACATCGCAAATCTCAGCAATTTCTTCTCTGCCTGTCGAACGCAAATAATCAGACATTTTATTATCGTACCCAAAGAGGGAAGTAGTAGCGCCGATTTCTGCTCCCATATTGCAAATAGTGCCTTTGCCAGTGGCAGAAATAGTTTTGGCGCCCTCGCCGAAATACTCTACTATAGCTCCCGTTCCGCCTTTGACTGTCAAAAGGCCCGTAACTTTAAGTATTATGTCTTTTGCTGAAGTCCAGCCGGACATTTTTCCGGATAATTTCACACCAATGAGTTTTGGAAATTTTAACTCCCAAGGATAGCCGACCATGACATCAACAGCATCAGCACCGCCGACGCCGATAGCGACCATACCGAGACCGCCGGCATTGACGGTATGAGAGTCTGTTCCGACCATCATTCCGCCCGGGAAGGCATAATTTTCAAGTACGACTTGGTGTATTATCCCAGCGCCGGGCTTCCAAAAACCAATGCCATATTTATTGGAAACTGATGCTAAAAAATCATAGACTTCTTTATTAGCAGTATTCGCGACTTCAAGATCCTTTTCTGCTCCTAATTTTGCTTGAACCAAGTGGTCGCAATGCACGGTGGAAGGCACTGCAACTTTGGATCTGCCGGCTTGTATGAATTGCAAAAGTGCCATTTGTGCAGTTGCATCTTGCATAGCTACGCGGTCGGGCGCAAAATCAACATAGTCATTGCCACGAGAGTAGGGCTTTAATTTCTCAAAATCAAATAAGTGAGAGTAAAGTATTTTTTCTGTTAAAGTAAGATTATTACCGACAGAATGTTTTATAAACTCAATTTTTTTTGGAAGTTCCGAATAATACTTTTTTATTACATTAACATCAAAAATCATAAATTTACCTTTTAAAATAAAAATATATACAAAATATGAAAATTTTGGAATTATTATAATCTAATATTTTTCTTTTTTCTAAAAATAAGCAGTGCAATAATTAAAGCAATTAAAACTACAAGTATAATTATTAGAACTGAATTTTCAGAGAAAAAGCGTGCTACTTTATCTCCGAAAGAAGATTCTTTCGATTCAATCATAGTCTTGAAATCGCTCATTGCAACTTCGATTTCAGCAGCGTAGTTGTTTGCACAGTCAGTGCCGCTTTGTTTTAATCTAGCAGCCAATTCACTGCCGGTCGATATAAATTCTTCAACAATTGGCAAATGCACTTTATTGTCGCGGAAATAATTGGATGCGGAATCCAAAAATGTTTGGTCGTGTTTGAAGCCGTCAATCGTATAGACGAAATTATTTTTCAGCAGTTCGGCTACTTGGCATTCGGATTGGTTTAGAGAATCTTGCAAAGAAGCTGGTATCTGCTCGTTTAACTCATTTTTTTGAGGTAGCGGCATTAGGTTCATAATTCTACGAATGGAAGTGCGGCTTGTTTCGAGCAAATCCTTAGTTTGCATGTTCTCTTGCTGTATGCGTTTGTTGATTGTTTGCAAGCGCTTGGATTCTTTATCCAACTTATTAATTCTATTAGTTAATTCATCTATAAGAACTTTAAGTTGAACGTTTTCGGAATAAAGGCTATCGCCTCTTTTTTCAGACTGACGCCATGCGTCGGTAGTAACGTCTAAGTCCTGCCGCGTCTTGCTAAGATCCGTCTTTGTCTTCAAATAATTATCATAATCCATTTTTTTTGTTTTAGCATCTTTGATAATCTTTTGTACGATTTTTTGATTGGCTGCGCCGTAAAAACTTGGATTCAATTTAATGGTGTTTTGAAGTAAATCCAAATCAGATTGCGAAAATGATTCTACATCTTTGGCTAGAACTGTTTGAATTTGGGACATAAACTTTTGGAGACTGTTATCTTGTGGTTGTGCCGATAGGCTTATAAAGCCAAAAGTAACCAGAACGAGTGATATTATTAATTGTTTCATATTCCTAACCTCCTATTTTAGCTGATTTAGCATTATGCCATTCGTTATCGTCATCATCGAAAAGAAATTCCATTTCCTTGTTTTCGGAAATCATTTTTAATTGATTATCAAAAACCTCAAATGTAACAACTCCCATATTTGCCGCTGGCATTTCTACTGATTTCAGGCACGCTTCATTCTTTTTGCGTGGAATCAAATACCAAACTTTTGTAAAACTCTCTCCTGCGACGTAGTATCTGCCGTTTACTTTAGCTAAAGTAATGCGAATCCCGTCGCGAGGTGTAATTTTTTCTTCTTTCAAAATGTCATTCAAATAAATATTCTCGCCGGTTTCTACCATAGTAACCAAGCAGCTCGCGCCGTTCATGAAACTTGCCGGACATTCGGGTCCTTGGCAGGCGATGCGTTGTGAACTAACGCAAGTGATGCATGTTTGGTCCAGACGAGTTACAGTTCCGCAACTTGCCATAAGAACTGCAACAATGATAATGGAAAAAAATTTCATAAATACTCCTCTTAGTATTAATAATAAAATCAAAAATATAATAAAAATAATAATTAACAAAGTAGTTTTTATTAATTGTAACTGAAAAACAAATATATTTTATTTAACAATAATAAATTTCCCCCAAACGGGTTTGAAATAGATGCTATTGATTATGCTAATTCTATAAAAATATATGCCTTGAGGCAATTGATTGCCATAGTAGTCGCTGTTGCCCCACGAAATAATATTATTTCCGATTTCAATGGGATTTGCAATTTGTTTGACATGCTCGCCCATCGAATTATACATATCTATCCTTGATTCACCATTATTATTTGGTGAAACAACGTCAAATAAGAATTTCGAACTCTCTCGCGAAGGATTTGGCGAAACTTTTGCATTCAGAATTCTTCCCTTCCCAGAAATCCGCAAAATCATTTTTATAGTATCTTTATTCGAAGTTGCATCCGAAATATAGACAAAAAGCGAATTTTCTTCCTCGCGTAAAGTGTCTGCCTGAAAACTTAGAGAAGCTTTTAAAGGCTTTTCCCACATTGTGGAATGGAACTCATAATCATTGGCATTAAGCTCAGTCTGCATACTGCCGTTAATCCTGACACGAATATCTTGAGAATTTGTTATCGGCAAAAGTGAATTGTCGAAAAGCTCGACAGTCACCTCAGGCGTTGAAGAGATGTAATCACCGTTTTGTACAACTTTGCCATCAAATTTGATAATTACAGTGGGTTTCGCGGTATCTTCGTATAAATTTGACTTAGCTTGCATTGCGTTATTAAATCTATATAGTTCTGTATAGTCAGTTAGTGCCTGAATATCCGCTTCAATTAAACCCGAGAGATCTTGTGTTGGAATAGAAACGCCCAACAGCAACTTGTCATTTCTATTTATTTTTGAAAGATTATAATCCAAAGTGCTTGTTGATTGAGTCTCGTCTGTAATTTTAATATTGACAGTACTTTCTTCGGAACTCGAGCGTAAAGATATATTTTGAATTTCTACTTGTAAACGAGATGAATCGCCACGCAACGTTTGAGGAGCTGCAAAATAGGAATTGCTTTTGATGACGGCTAATTCAGGCGCCGGCTCAAATTGCAAGACGAGTGAATTTATTTTATTTAAGCTTGAAAAGTTTTTATTTATTAGATTCACCGACATCAGAGCATAAGGAAAAGCTATTGCATCTATTGATGTTAAGTCAATTATTCCAAAAGAAGAAGCCTTGATAACTGTATCCTGTTCAAAGTTAGGGTTATAAAAGCGAATAATTATATTTCCTGCGGACGAACTGTCTCTTTCACCGCTGAGGGATAGATAATCCCATTTTTTTGCAGGACCGACAGGCTTTGCTTCAGCATTTCCTTTAAGATAAGTGAATATGAGATTGCCTGTAACTTGAGCAGTATCGAATAAATTAATGCTTTGCTTTATTTGATCAGGTGAAGCACCTCTAAATCCGGCATAAGCGAATGAAATGTTGTTATTAAGTGAATCAGTGTTTTCAACGCCGTATTCTTTCAATATGCTTCGTAGAGAATCAATATAGCCGATGCTTGTACGTGGCAAAATATCAACCGCCTGATGAAATGATTGGCTGCAAGTGCTAATAATGACATACTCGTCAGTCCCGATGGTGTCTTTTAATAGCCGTACTAAGTTTTCAGCATCTTCGGCTGAACCATAAGTTTCAAAACGTACAAACCGCCCTTTGTGGTTTACAGAGTCCATCGGTATTCTTACAACATTGAATCCCATATAATATTCACTATCGAAATAAACATCATCTCCAACTTGAATTTTACCCCACGAGGGGAAATCTCCTTGAGGCGAGCCATTTCTGCTGATTACATTATAATCAATTGCAATTGATTTAGCAGAAATACCACTCTCAGTGAATTCTAAACTATCGGATGAATAGTCATTGAAATCTGAAGCACTTTCGAGCCGGTACCGAACGCTATTTAAGTTATCCGCTGCGTAGAAAAATATTTTCACAGGAGCGCTCGAGGTAGAATTTGTCAAATTATTGGATTGGGCTTCGATTAAAAATGATCCGTTATTTTTCAAGGAAATCTCAGGAAGCCAATCAACAAAATTTTCATTGACAAAAATGTCAAATTCGCTTGATTCTTTTAATAAAAATTTAGAATTATTTTCAATTTCAAATAACTTAAATGTATATTGAAAATCGAATTTACCGTGCAAAGGATTAATAAATCTGAAATGAGGGTTTGCTGTCGCCACATTCCAATTAGTTAAGGGATCGACAGGCAAAAGATTTTGTGAATAAACATAAAAACTACTTGTTACTATATTATTTTTCAAATTAACATCTTGCACTTTGTTGCTGAATACAGCTAATTCGTAAGTATGCTCGCCCGGCATGTTTTCTACTGGCAATTGAAAATCAAATTCTTCTTTGCTGCAAATTGAATTGTAATAAACAAACATTGTATCTTTGGTGGCTTTATAAGTGCGAATTAATCTAACAAAAAAGCTGCTGTCCAAAGCATAGCCGTTATTATAAACTATTCCGCTTATATTTATGTTTTTATCGCTTTCGGTAGGCTCTTTTTTATTTGCCTTATTGACTCTTAAATTTATATCATTATTTCTTATAAATAAATCAGGCTCATTACCGATGCGTATTCTAATCAGAGGGTCGCCTAACAGCTGAAAAAGTTCTTTAGTTGCGAGCAATGGCTCTTGGTCCACTCTCATTTTGGATTTTGCGTAATAAAGTAAATCCCCTGCTTTTCGGAGTGCAATTTGAGGCTCTGCCAAGGCTTTATTCATGTAAAACAACGCTACCAAAGCACCGTCGATAAAACCCACGCCAGTTGAGCCAAAAGCGGCAACAAACCCTTTATCCTTAGCCAAAATATATTGCTCGTTTCGACCATGCAAATCGAGTGGCTCTGCGAAAGCACCAGCGTTGCACGATAAAGTTGACAAAAACCCGCATTTATCTTTATTATTCAAATACTCGACCTGCCAGCCGTCCATCTCAAATATTTGAGTGGAAGAATGCCCGAAATAGTAGGTCCAAATTGATCCGTTATTTATATGATATAATATTTCTGCACTTTTTTCTTCACTGCCTGCATTATGGCTTTCATTTCCGACAGAAGCGGTATCAGCGCAAAGAGGCCAGGGCTGCATTTTATCAAATACGTCATATTTAAATCCTGCAAAGTTTTGCCTTTCATTCGGATTGCTACCGCCCGAAAGAAATAGAAACTTCTTCATCCAAGGTGCAGCAGGCTGCGTTTCAAAAGTAATCATTTTATTGATATAATTATCAGCTTCTTGAGGCTCTTGGCAAGGTATGCGTCCAATAATCAATTCAGGCTCAAAGTCGTCTCCGTCAAGCAATCCGTACCAATAATCCGAAACAGGTTGCCCAAACGACGGCACATAGTTTTCGCCGCGAGTACCTTTAATCACTTTCCGACCATCCCACGAGGCATCGCCAATTATGACTAAGTAACCGGGCTTCGGACTATATGAATTCTGATAGGCATCCGCGAGGAAATCTTTTATGGCATGAGGGGATTTTTTGCCGTAACTGTATTCGGTATAAATATCTTCCACGTCTGCCATGAAAACCTTATATCCGGTACTTTTTCGGTATTCTGCAAGTTTTTTTGCTGGTTCTTGAAATTTAGAGTTATATATAATTATCAAATCGCAAGATTTATTTGTGTCAGCTAAATAGGAATTATTTACTTTTGATATATTTACGCTTTGGAGTGTAATATCTGAGTTAGCAAAGATGTCGTATATGGCGCCCTGATTAAACAATAAATTAAAGCTAAAACTGCCGCCGTCGATATAATCAAAAAAACCACCTATCGATGCAATGCCGTCAGATAAAATGGCTTCATCACCCATCGAATATCCTTTAATAGTAGCAAAAGCCCAAGAAACCGTGTTGTTTATATTCGCTGCCGAGATAGAACCAAGAGAAGTAAAAAGTGATTTTACTTCTTGCGGTAGATTGAAATCTGCATTATATCCGGCGACAATAAGTGAACCATCGGCGAGGCTATTTATCTTATTAATTATTTCTGAAGTTTGGCTTGCTTGATAGTAATTCCACGAGTTTATATTATTGCCGGTTTTAGTTATCAGAAAAAAGCCAGTTGAATTGATTCTATAAAGCGAATCATTTATGACAAATGTAACGGCACTATCTAATTTTTTTCCGGCAGATGCAGCATAGCGATAGCCTGATATGCCCTTTTTAAAACCGATGGAATTTGTTAAAGTATCGATATAGACAATATTTTCAGAATTAAAACCATGGACTTTTAATTTAGTATTTTGGGTATTTTCTAATACTCTGAATTGAGATTTTCCAAACAAAGGGAAAGCCTTTGCTATTCCTTTTATTTCTATATAATCCAAACCAATATTCACCACTTCTTGGCTTACTCTTCTGTTTTGCAAGCGGAAGCTGTTTTGCCCAGAAAATAAATCCCTGCCGAGTTTTTTTATATTAACAGTTTCATTTGTCCATTTGTTGTTAAAAAGGGTGGATACAGTATCATCATTTAATATGGCTTTAACTAAACTCTCCCTGCGGGGATCTACTCCGCCGATTTCAACATTATTTCCCCTTGCGGCTGTATATAATGTAGCATAACGGAAACTAATATCAAGTTCTTCATTGGGCAAAGGCAAAACGGGGAGCAACCGTGAATATTGATAAACCCATGCCTCCCAATTTTCTGTTATCAAACTTAAATTAGCCATGTACCAGCCTTCTAAATAATCAGTTCGAGGATATATGGTGATTGTGCCCAAATAATATTCGGTATCATCTTCGATATGCAAATTAATACCTACTCGCTCGGTTTCTACGGCAAAAGCCGGTTCGACAAATTCAGTCAATCGTTCAGGCGCTTTATCCTTGCTATAGTATAAAAAAAACGGCTCTTCGACGGTGTAATTATCATACCACGTGCTGTCGCCAGAAGCTCTTTTTCCGAGAAAATACATAGATGCATTTTTATCTAACAATCCTGTTTGCGATTTAATGTATAACGGATAATTCTTACCATTATGCAACAAGGTCAGTCCAGAACTTGGTAGCCCGTTCCATTCGGGCATTAATGACAAGATTTCACTAAAATCTACTTTGGCAACGTCATCAGTTTGAGTGGTTAGTTTAAGATAATTTATATTTCGGTCGAACCATTTTTTGTCGGATAATATTTTTTCAGCAGGATTCTTGAGGGAAATGAATCCGGGAATTTGAGATATATTTATAATGTCCGAATAGAATGATTTAATACTTTCGGAAACATCTTTGTCCAAATAGGCTGTCAATTTTTCTGAAAAAACAATGTTAACTCGCATTGAATCGACAACATAAATATTATCGTTTCGCACGATATAAGGATTTATAATTATTCGATAAATGCTGACTCCGCGGCGTAATCCCAGAAATTTAACATGAAATATGCTGTCAGTAGTCTCCGTAGTTTTGAATGTATTATTCATTTCTGGAGAAAAGCTATAGCAAGCAACATCTATATTAAATTTCACACTCGGAGGCAAAGCTATGTTAAAGTAAATTTCTTTTGTGCTTGTATCATTTTTTGTAAAAACATTGATATTAGCATCATTAAATTGTTTGCCATCTTTCAAAATATCTTCACTGATATTGCTTAGCGTAATTTGTAAATCAGCTTTGTTTATATTAATTTCAGAAAAGGAATAAAGAGGTAAGGAACTAAAAATAATTAGACCAATCCACACATATATATATATATTTAATTTTATCAATTCACCAACTCATAATAAATTATCATTTTAAAATAACAATGCCAATTAAAAAAAATCACAATTAAAAAACGTTTATTTTGTAATTAAATTTTGTTTTGAAAAATAATTCAGGAATAAAGGCAATAATCAATTAATATATTTTAATATGTATAAATAATTTCTTAAATTAAAAAAAAAATTATAATTTTAAGATTATGAAAAAACCACAAATGAATATAGACGCAACTAAAGAAACCGAAGACTTGATAGCAGTCAAGCGAGTACTTGAATTCAATGACAATGCAGCCTTTAGTTTTTTGCAGCAAAAGTATTCGCCTATTATCTCTGCACTCATCAGAAGAATGGTTAAAGATGAGGA
>JBBRJR010000088.1:0-9529 GCA_038218865.1 Kapaibacterium sp. (SeqCode)
GCTGCAGCATCGGCGGACGTTGACTTCTGGCGACGATCCTTGAAGACGATCCGGCCCGCCCAGTCGGGGTCGCTCGGCATGGGCCAATGGGTTCTTCTGATTTAGCAATTCCTCGAATGTATTATTCAAATGAAAATGGAAAAATTATTGACGCAATAAGACAAAAAATCGAACTCTGGAAAACCGAAGGTACAATTAATGAAAATGAGTATTTTGTATTATTAGCTTGTTTAATTGAAACTGTTCCTTTTTACGCAAACATTTCAGGTGTTTATGCAGCGTTTCAAAAAAAATGGGATCCGAGATCTATAAAAAAAATGATTTTACGCCCAATAAAATTTGTAATAAACAACAAAGAAAATTATGCATATAATGAAAATTCAATAGATTTGTTAAGTACTGTAGAGGCAGACATCTTTTACCTTGATCCACCCTATAATCAAAGACAATATGCACCAAATTATCACTTGTTAGAAACAATTGCGAAATATGACAATCCAATAATTAAGGGTGTCGCAGGCTTAAGAAACTATCAAAATCAGAAATCAAATTTTTGTAATGCTACAACTGCAATCGTAGAACTCGAAAAAATCGCTAAATACGGAAAGTATAAAACCTTAATATTAAGTTATAATACGGAAGGTATTATGAAACAAGAAAATATTATTGAATCATTAGAAAAATTTGGAAAAGTTGAATTAGTTGAGTTTGAATATTTACGTTTCAAAAGCAACAGCAAAGGAGAAAATAGTACGAAAAAATATATTAAAGAACAACTGTATGTGTTGCAAAAATATGACAAATAATCTTTGGATTTTAACAGAAGAACGACCTAAAATAGAAGTTCTAAGGACAATATTTCAAAAATTCGCTAATGATTACGGACTTGCCGTTTTCGTGGACACTATTCGCATTTTTCCTATTTTAAGGATTAACAAATTTACATTCACCTATGAAGTTACAGGTTTTCGTTGTAATAAAGTCGACAAAGTTTATATTAAAATTATTTCGGGAAATTCCAGCTTTACAGATTTCTTAATTTTCTACCAAAAGAAAGAACCTACTTTGAAAGATGAGCCTATTTATGCAATTGAAGAAACCAAAACAGACGATAAAGAAAGTCGAAACACAGGAGTTTATCAGCGCTGTACGAAATTTGTTTTCATTCAAAGTTATTATCCCAACGTGAAGAAAATAATGCTATACAATTTGCAAATTGAACAAAAAGCAATTCCTACATCTACATATATTTTCGGCACAAGACTTCTTATTACATTAGGTGTAGAAATATTAGGTAAAACACTTGATGAAAAGGTATTCATACCATTTCAAAGTATAGATGAAATTATAGATTTGAAAAATAAAATGAGGAAAGCACCAAAAGGTAATGTGCCAATTTTGCTAACTAAATCAAAATCAAAAATTGAAGTATCTGGGAGACTATTTAAAAGTGGGGGACTTTCGCACGACCCAAATATTGGAGCATTAAGCATAATTTGTGCTGTTTTGCGCCAATTGGGTTGGAAGCATAAACTAGAAATAACCCATCATGGACTTTCTCAAAATCATGTTGGCAAAACCAATAAATTCATTCAAATAGCAAATAAATTAAGCATTTCTCTACATGGTTTAACAGTACCAAAATGTTTAATGAATAGCGTGTATTGGAAATATGATACAAACGGAGAAAAATTAGGTACAATCTTTGTCCATACAGTCGTTGAAAATTTTACAAACGGGCACTCCATTTTTGAAAATCACGCAGGTTGTGAAAAAGGATACTTTATTCCACTTGAAGGTGCGCCAATACCGCTTGGAAAGTACAGTAACCGAGAAAAATACAAGGCTGGAGATAAACAGCAAATAATTCATATTCCTGATTTGATACTGTTGGATTTAAGTCGGAAAGAAATAATAAATGTAGAAGGAAAGATTTATGCTTTTCGTAAAAATGGTATTTCAGAACTTTGTAATTATGATTACATTGAAAAAACTATATTTTAAAACATTATCCTGCTTTTAAAATTTTGCGAACAGTCGTTTTATATGGCAGCAAAGAAGAAAAAATTATTGAAGTAGAAATTGGATTTTTACTTAACGAAAATGGGCAATTAATTCTGGGCATTAAGGCACCAAAAATTTTCAGAGAAGCAATTAAAAACTTATTGGATTTTTGGAAATAGCAATCAGCCCGAACCCGGCAAATGAAACATTGGAAATAAAAACTATGAAAGGTATCCTGAATGATCCTTATGAAGTTTTCGATGCTATCGGCAATATTATTGTTTCAAAATCAAACATCGAAAACAATAGTATCGACATTTCAAAGCTAAAAATGGGCGTATATTTTATAAAAATTAACGGTATGTCGTACAAATTTATAAAGCAATAGCAAGCAGCACCGACGGCAGAGGCTGTTTCAGAAGTAATAAACGAATGACAAGCAGGGACGCTTATTTGATGAACCTTGTGCATGATGAAAATGTCAAAGGGCAATTTCTTTATGAAATTTTCAACAACTACCAAGATTATATGCCAATACTTTAAGGGGGCGATTAGTTTTTCGAATTTTTCAAAGAATAAATTGAAAAATCAATGAATTTCTATTTTGACATCTCGACAGGCTGATACATTGCCATTCTTCTGCATTTCGCACAAAAATGCTCGGTGGCTCAAACTTGTCGAAGTCCTGCCTTTCACTGAAACCTGAAAACAGACAACCAACAATCTTTCTGCCCGCCACTTCTTAAAGCCTCATAATTTTTATCATGTTCTCCGGCAGTATGGATTTTTCGGATCTGCCGGTTACAAAGACAATTATTTCGCCTTCGGGTACAATGTTGTTATCTATTAAATGCTTGCAGATTATATCTATTACGTCATCGCTGTTATTCAAATCCTGCAAATAATACGCTTCAACGCCCCAAACGAGCTTTAATTTTCGCTGCGTTTTGAGTTTTTCTGTAAAGGCAAAAATATGCTGATTAGGTCTGTATTTAGAGATATTAATAGCTGTGTAGCCACCATCAGTAAAGGCAATTATTGCTGAAGCCGCCACTTGATTAGCTATTTCGCAGGATGCTTTGCAAAGTGCGTCGGAAAAATTATGCGGTTCGTCCGTCGGTACTTCATGCTCTTTGGTGCTTGCCGGATAATTCTCTTCGATTGTGCGAACAATCCTATCCATGTAGTCAGTCGCATCGAATGGGAAATGCCCTGTGCTCGTTTCGCCGCTCAACATAACGCAATCGGTTCCGTCTAAAACGGCATTGGCAACGTCGCTTGCTTCGGCCCTCGTCGGTCGCGGATTGTTTATCATCGATTCGAGCATTTGCGTAGCAACTATTACCGGTTTGCCGCGGAAATTGCAGGCGGTGATAATTTGCTTTTGCACGACTGGAACTAACTCTGCCGGAAGCTCTAAGCCTAAATCCCCGCGAGCAACCATTATTCCGTCAGATTCCTCTATAATCTCTTCAATATAGCGATAGCCCTCTGGCCTCTCGATTTTAGAAATAATCGAAGCTGAGCCTTTGAATATCTTCATAGCCGTTTTCAGCTCTAAAACGTCTTTCGGGCTGCGGACAAAGGACAAAGCGACGAAGTCCACGCCTTGCTCCAAGCCGAATTTCAAATCGTCCAAATCTTTTTCCGAAAGGCTGGGTGCCGAGCTCGTTACGCCGGGTGTAATAATGCCCTTGCTGTTTTTCAGCTCGCCGCCTTTTATAACTTCTGTTATAATATCATTGCCCTTTATGGTTTTAACTTTCAGTATCAAATACCCGTCGTCAAGCAAAATTGTTATGCCCGGCTTTACTTCTCGCACGAGCATTTTATATGTCGTCCCGACCTTTTGCGAAGTGCCGTATTCGATGTCATCGCCGGAAATAATGAATTCTTGCCCGTCAGTCAAAGTTACCGAGCCATTTTCCACAAGTCCGGTACGTATCTTCGGTCCCTGCAAATCTTGCAGTACTGATATGGTTTTGCCCGTTATTTTTTCAGCTTCGCGCAAATTTTCCATTATTTCCAAATGCGCCGCGTGGTCGCCATGCGAGAAATTCAAACGCGCTATGTCCATACCATTATGGATAAGCCTTACGAGATTATCTATCGATTTAGTTGCCGGACCGATTGTGCATAATATTTTTGTTCTTCTCATCCTCATAATTCTCACCATTTTTTTTAACTTTTCGAAAAAGTAATTTAATATTTTTTAAAAATAATAATGCAAGATAATATTGTTTTCAAATGTATCAAAAGAAAAAAGTAAAAAATTGATAAATATCATAAATATTTACACTCTGCTAACATAAAATTCATACAAAAGCAAATAATTAACTTTTACCCAAACAACTAAACCTTTTTGATTTTTGAAGTATTTTGATTATTTTTGTTATTCGAAGAAAAGTTTTTATCGATAATTTGTAAGCAAAAAAAAGACTGGATTCAATGAAGAAGTATTTCTATACTCTGATAAACGAAGTAATTAACTCTATGCCGAAGTTTTTTGGCAAAGCAAATCAAAACAAAAATCATTGCTTTTGAAGGAAAATAAATTTGAAAAGAATATTTTTACTACTCGCAACCCTTGCTCTTGCAGCAAATTGCTTAGCCGCGGCACCGAAATCTCTTAATGCTGAGCAAATCAAAATGCTCGTTCCGTCATCTTCACGGGTTGTAATCCCGCTTGCCGGCACTTGGAGCCGCTCTTTTGACGGCAATGAATTCGAATCGGTAAACGTGCCATTTTCAGAAACCGAGCGCGGCACTGTTACCTACAAGCGGACTATCCGCATGGAAAAAGAAACAGTTGAGTCCACCGCTTGGCATTTGTATTTTTTAGGATTTAACCAGCAAAGCGAGGTTTATTTTAACGAGCAGTTCGTCGGACGCTACTATAGCGGCATGTCGCCGATTCAAGTTCGCATTCCTGCGAAAATGATAACCGCCGGCAATAACGAGCTCAAAATAAAGCTCTCGCCCATCCAAAACGCAAGCAAGCAAATTCATACGCAATTTATAAATGCTAAAAGCCGCTACTCCGGGCTTATCCGCGAGGTGCTACTCATGGGTACGCCGCCGGTTTGGATAAATGAAGTGAAATATCAAAGCTCCTTTGCCAATGATTTTTCCTCAGCAGATATAAAAGCACAAATATCTATTTCGAGCGGTAACGTTCAACTCCTTACGAAATATAAAACAAAAGATACGCTCGGGCTGACCGTTTCGCGCAGCAAAGCGAGCCTGACAGTAGAAAATTCTTTATATTTGAAATCCACAGGCGCACTTGTTGCTTCTTCCGATGCTCGGCAAATAACAGTCGAATCCGAACGCACAGTAACTATCGACGCCGGCTTCCGCGTGGTTTCGCCCGCCCTGTGGTCGCCAGAGAATCCAAATTTATACGAGTTGCGAACAAAACTCAGCCAAAACGGACGAGTAATCGATGACCTTTCAACTGATTTAGGATTAAGAAGTTTACGTGTTTTGGCAGGTGGAAAGCTTGTATTGAACGGACAAAATATAAAAATAAAGGGCGTCGTATATCTCGAAGATCACGGCACGACTGGTCAAAGCCTTTCGCCTTGGCGTATGGAAGAAGACATACAGCTAATCAAAACATTGGGCGCAAATGCTATTCGCTTTAAGTTCAATCCGCCGCATCCATATTTCGCAGCGCTTTGCGATAAATACGGCATTATGATGATGATAGACATACCTATGTATTTCGCACCTACGCCCTTACTTTATTTAGATGAAATTCGCGTGCTGATGAAAAACTACAGCAAGCAATACGTGGCGATGTACCAGAACCACCCTTCGCTTGTAGCTTTTTGCGTTTCCGAAGGTCTTTGCGAAAGCGATTATCCTGTTGATTTATCAAATGAATTAATCTCCGTTTTGAAATCGAATAATCGAAATTTAGTTTATAAATTAGTTCCATATAATTCTACTATTGTAAAAACTGACGGCTTTGATTTCATTGGTATAGCTCTTACCAAAGACTACACTTCGCCAGAATATAACTCATACTATGCCAAAAACATACAAAAATTAGCCGGCAAAACTCCGCTTATGCTTTCCTTCGGCTCAGCTGTGCAAATAGATAATCACAACGGATATTCTGACCCCTTGTCGATAGAGCATCAAGCGTATTATATACGCAATAATTACAAACTCAGCACGGAAATTGGCGGTATCGGCTCCATCGTTAATTCATTCAATGATTACAAATTAGACCATCCGTATCTGCCAGCAAACAACAACGAAATAGACATACAAACCAGCGGCTTAGTCGATAGATTTCGCAATCAGCGGCTTTCCTACCAAATGCTTCAATCGCTGTTCAATGACGAAAAAGAGCCGCTTTTGAACGCCGGCTCATTCTCGGAGCAAACGCCCGTGTCATTTATCATATTCGGCTTACTTTTAGTAGCTGCGCTTTTGTTTGTGGTGAACAGATACCGTCGCTTCCGCGAATATCTGATGCGATCGATTATCAGACCGTATAACTTCTACTCCGACATACGCGACCAAAGAATTATGTCCTCGTTGCACACTGTACTTTTAGGGCTAATTATCTCTTTCTCCATCGGCATGTTCCTTGCCTCGCTGGCTTACAGCTACCGCATGAATGAGGTTTTGCAATATGTTTTGATGATAAAGTTTCCATCAGTAGGTTTGCAGGCATTAATCTATCGAATGATTTGGATGCCTGAGATATGCCTTTTGATGATGTCGATTATGAGCTTTTTAGTAGTATTTTTTATTTCGTTCCTAATCAAAATATTTGCGTTTTTCTCTCGCGCCCGCATATATTTCACAGATTGCCTAATAATTACCATCTGGTCAGGCATTCCATATTTATTACTTTTGCCTGTCGGAATTATACTTGTTCGTTTGGTAGAATTAAGCGAGGTCTTCGCACTATTGTCGCTCATTCTGTTTATAGTATTAACAATATGGGTGATTATGCGTATGCTTAAAGCCTCCTCCGTCGTTTTCGACAGACCGTCGCTGCAAGTCTATCTTATCGGGCTAATACTTTTATTACTTTTCATTGGCATCCCGGTTGGTATTTATCAAATGAAATACTCGATGTTTGCCTATTTGAAATTCTTTTTTGACGTAATTGCATAAATTTTAAAAATGACTGAAAGACCTTTAAAAAAACCGGAATGGTTGAAAATAAATCTTCGTATAGACGATAAATTCAGAGAAGTTGAGCAAACAATTCAATCGAATGGATTAAACACAATTTGCACAAGCGGCAATTGTCCTAACAAAACGGAATGTTTCCGCCGCGGCACGGCTACTATTATGATTTTGGGCAGCATCTGCACTCGCCACTGCAAATTTTGCAATGTCGAAGCTGGTCGCCCATTTTCGCCAGACGAAAACGAGCCTCGTCGCGTTGCCGAAACCATTGCCAAGCTCGAGCTAAAGCACTGCGTTTTGACCTCAGTCGATAGGGACGACCTGCCGGACTACGGCGCCACGCATTGGGCAAAAACCATTTCGCTCGCGAAAGAAATAAATCCCGATATTACAATCGAAGCACTTATTCCTGATTTTTCCGCGAATTTCGAGCTTATCCAAATTGTTGCCCAAGCTGGCGCCGATATTATTTCGCATAATCTCGAAACTGTTCCGCGACTTACTCCGCTTTTGCGCAGTAAAGCAAGTTACGAGAGCAGCTTGAAAGTACTTGAATATTTATATTCGCTCGGCGTTCGCACAAAATCAGGCATAATGGTCGGCGTTGGCGAAACCCAAGAGGAAGTTTTAGCCGTTATGGATGATTTGCTGAATGTGAGTTGCAAAATAATGACTATAGGTCAGTATTTGCAGCCGACAAAAAAACATTACGCCGTACGCGAGTACATACACCCCGATGTGTTTGAATTTTACAAAGAGCAAGCTCTCGCCAAAGGCTTTGAATTTATTGAGAGCGGGCCCCTCGTGCGCTCTTCCTATTTCGCAGAAAAACATATAATAAATAAGGAAAAAAAATGACACTCCAAGCAAAATATATAGATTTAGGAATTATAAAATACAAAGACGCTTGGGATTACCAAGAGTCGCTGCAAACCGAAAGAATAAAAAATAAATTGGCTGGCTCGAGCGACGAGGAAGTAATAATATTTTGCGAGCATCCACACGTCTATACATTAGGCAAAAGCGGCGACGAAACAAATCTTTTGCTCGATTATTTGCAGCTCGCGGCAAAAAATGTCGAGTTTTTCCGTACAAATCGCGGCGGCGACATAACCTACCACGGGCCCGGTCAAATCGTCGGCTATCCTATTTTTGATTTGGATAAATTTAATATCGGCATAAAAAAATATATTTATAATTTGGAAGAAAGCATCATCGGCTGCCTCGCCGAGTTTGGCATTGCTTCTGAGCGGTTGGCTGGCGCGACTGGCGTATGGCTGGATGTAGGCAATCCGCAAAAAGTCAGGAAAATAGCCGCTATCGGGGTGAAAATATCGCGTGGCATTTCTATGCACGGCTTCGCTTTTAATATTTCTACCGATTTAACATATTTCAACCACATAAATCCTTGCGGCTTTACCGATAAAGCTGTAACATCCCTGTCCAAAGAATTGGGGCGAGAAGTTCATTTAGAAGAAGTCAAGCCTATTTTGCTTAAATCAATTTTAGATATTTATGGGCTTAAACGATAAGATATGTCTTTCAATCAATTATATTGCATAAGTTTTACATAATCAATACCAAGCAAAGTTTGTAAGCACTGCCTTACTTCATTTCTCCAGTAAAACAACAAAAAAGCATTTACTATCGTCTATAAATTACGTATATATGTATAATTTATAAACTACTGTTGTATAAATACTTATGAAAACAGAAAATCCTTATGAAGAAGCAATGCGTTATATTGATAACGCCAAAAATCAGCTCAAACTTGCTGGCAAAGATGGCAAATTTTATGAAGATGTAAAATATGTTCAGACCGCATCAGGCACAGCTTATGTTGGGATGTTAAAAGCTTTAGATTTTTTATTTGACTTCAAAAACATACCAAAGCAAAAAGGTCGTAAATCGATTGAATACTATCAAAAAAATCTCTCGAAAATTGACAAAAAATTACTTAATCATTTGAATAATGCTTATGCTATTTTACATCTTGACGGTTATTATGGTGGTGTCAAAAAAATCGATATAATCCTATCTGGATTTGAGGATGCGGAAATTGTTATTGACTATCTCAAACCCTACTCCCAAAATAGCGATAGTGTGAATTAAAATAAAAATATTTTGGAAAATTAAAAATAAAATGTAAATTGCAATTGACAAAAGCTGATATTTCGATAATTGCATTATGAATATAGCTTTTAAAATATTTGTAAGCGTATTCTTACTGAGATAATTATCATTACTTGAAATGAAAATATATGAAAGAATCTTTCAAGCATCGTGCAATCGAAAATATTGAAGCTGCCGAATTGCTTTTTGAAAATGGTAAATTCAATGCTTCCGCCAACAGATCATATTATGCGGC
>JBBRJR010000089.1:0-9481 GCA_038218865.1 Kapaibacterium sp. (SeqCode)
AAACTTATATTCCTGAAATCACATTGGCAGAAATCAATGATTACGCTGCTTCGCTTGTAACTGAAAACAATAAAGTTATCACATTGAGTGCTCCGGACAAAGAAGGAATAACTATTCCTACAAAACAAGAAATATTGGATACATACAATCACGCAGCAAATATCGAAACAGCAGCTTATATTGATGAATCATCTGACAAGCCGCTAATGGCAAAAATGCCTACACCGGGCAAAATTGTCGAAACTAAAAAAACTGGCAAATTCGATATAGTTGAAATGAAACTTTCCAACGGCGCAAGAGTTATCGTAAAACCTACGACTTTCAAAAATGACGAAGTGCTTTTCAGAGCTTGGAGCCCAGGCGGAACATCGCTTTCTTCCGACAATGACTACTATTCGGCAACTATGTCTGATGGTATCGTGAACGAAGGTGGCATTTCTGAATTTAGTGCCAATATACTCGAAAAAATGTTAAGCAGCAAGATTGCGAATGTTTCTCCAAATATCGGCGAAATAACCGAAGGATTCGAAGGCTCTTACCAACCGAAAGATGCTGAAACTTTTTTCCAATTATTGAATCTTTACTTTACCAACCCGCGCAAAGACGGCGAGACATTCCAATCACTTATATCTCGTCAAAAAGAATCTATGAAGAATTCAAAACGCGATCCGAATTCATTTTTGCAAGATTCGATGATGGCAATATTGAGCGGATACAATCAACGCTCAATGCCTTGGACAGAAAAAACTCTTGCTAAAGTGGACTTAGATAAAGCATATGAGTTTTATCAAGACAGATTCAAAGATGCAGGCGATTTCACATTCATTTTCGTTGGCTCGGTAGATATGGACAATTTGAAGCAAATGCTTGAAACTTATGTTGCAAGCTTGCCGACAAACAACAGAAAAGAAACATGGAAAAATCCGAATATTAAATATGCACAAGGTCCATTTACCAAAGAAATCAAAAAAGGAATAGAGCCGAAAAGCACAGTTCGTTTGGTAATTTCTGATAAATTTGACTATACTGCTGAAAACTTACTGCACTTAAATTCTATGATAGAAGTATTAGGCATACGTCTTCGTGAAGTTATCCGCGAGGATAAAGGCGGCGTTTATGGTATTGGCGCTCGTCCGCGAGTAAGTAAATATCCAGACTCACGCTATTCAGTTTATGTTATGTTTGGTACTGCTCCACAAAGAGTAGATGAACTCATCGCTTCGGCAAAGGACGTAATTAATGAATTGAAGGCTAAACCGATCAGCCAAGAGAATTTGACTAAAGTAAAAGAAGTTATGAAACGCGAATTCGAAACCAGTCAAAAAGAAAATCGTTTCTGGTTGTCGCAAATTTATAATTCAGATTTTAATAATCTCGACATAGCAAGATTGGGTAAATACATGTCAAACGTAGATAAATTAACTGCAAAAGACATCCAAAAAGCTGCTCAAAAGTTTTTGGAAACAGACAAAATAATGCAATTTGTGCTTAATCCTGAAGATTAAACACAGTCTGCTTATTGATTTTCAAAGTCCGCTTTGGGGTTGCAAAACCCCAAAGCGGACTTTTTTTTGATGTAGTAATGCTAAAAAAAAATTCTTTTATCAGAAAGGGCGTGCAATTACTTTGCTTTAGCAGACTGTGGACTTTAGTCCCTTTTGCTTGTCATTGCTGCGAAAGCGGGAATCCATGTCTTTGCAAGTAACTGATAAAGAATAGGAGGCTCCCCCGATAAGTAAAACGACGTCTTATAAGACACTTACGTTTGTTAGAATAGTATTGTGATGATACCCGCATTTTTATTCGGTGGCTGAGCCTGTCGAAGCCCCCGTCCCTAATGGCACAAGGATAAGGAAAAAAGGATTTGAAAAAGCAATGAGACTGCACTAACGTTGACCTCTCCCCAAGGGGCTGCCCCGATAAGTCGAATGACGTGCTTTTTAGACTGGCACGCATGTTCAAATAACCTTGTGATGATACTTGCTTTTTTAAACACCCCCCGCCCCCCTCTTCCAAGAGGGGGAGGAAGAAGCACTTGAATTATAAGAATTTACAAAATTCAATTTCCATGTTCTTGTCCTCCCTCTTTTAATAGGGGGCTAGAGGGTGTTCATATTATGTTTGCCGTTTTATTGTTCATTTAACAAAAATGTTATGTATAAAACCTAAAAATATACCTTATCGGGGTAGCCCCATGAATAAGTGACCGTTTTGTAACTGCTTACTACGCTCTAATTTCGGGTTCTTGCTCCCTCTCCTTCGGAGAGGGCTGGGAAGAGGTCATATTAATATCTTTTCCTTGTGCCATTAGGCTAGGGGTGTTCCAATTAAAGTTGAAATTATGTGGTTTATTTTACATACTTGTAATGCCCAAAACCCTTTTTAAACTTATCGGAGCAGCCTTGACAAAACAGCTATTATTAGTAAATCAACAAACTCTTAGTAAATACTTTTGCTATAAATTCGTTTTTATATTGATTGAATTTGTACAAAATAAATTATAATGAAACTAAAAGACTATTATTCAACGCTGGGATTGGAAAGAACCGCCTCGAAAGCCGAGATAAAAAAAGCTTACTATACTTTAGCCCGTAAATATCATCCAGATTTGCAAGGAGCCGATGAGTATTTTATTTCTAAATTTAACGAAATAAATGAGGCTTACCATATCTTGGGCGATTTGGATCGCCGGTTGGACTATAGCCTTCAGCTTTATCGTCATGAAGAAATAAAAGAAGAAGCCCTCGAAAAGTTAAAAGATTTGCAACATGATCTAAAGGGGCAAGTAAGTACAAATCAAAGAAAAAATAAAAGATATTTAAAATAGCTAAGGCGAATTTATGCATCAAGAATCAGGAAACAACGGAAGTATTATAACATACAAGGGCATGACGCCCAAAATTGATCCATCGGCTTTTATTTGCGAAGGAGTGAAAATCATCGGAGACGTAGAAATCGGCAAAGATGTATCTATTTGGTACAATACCGTCATACGCGGGGACGTGCATTTTATAAAAATCGGCGACGGGTCTAACATACAAGACATGTCAATGCTGCACGTAACAAACGGCATTTTTCCTTTGATTATCGAAGAGGAAGTCTCGGTAGCACATTCGGTTTCACTGCACGGCTGCACGTTGAAGAAAGGATGTTTGATTGGCATAGGTGCTATGGTTTTGGACGGAGCAACGGTGGGCGAGGGCGCGCTTGTGGCAGCCGGAGCTTTGGTTCGCGAGGGATTCGTAGTACCGCCGAATACGCTATTCGTTGGCTTGCCCGGAAAAGTAATCCGAGACTTAACGCCGAAAGAAATAGAGAGAGTGCGTTCAACGCCTGGAAATTATATTAAATATACCGCAAGTTATCGCGAAGGCTTGAGCCTCTAAATTTTCATCAAAATAGAATTAATTTATCTCTTTGCTTAAATTTTCGAAGGCTTGTTTTTCCCCGAAAAGTAAAACTACGTCGCCGGATTTGAACTCGAAATCGGCTGATGGATTAGCAAAGACTTCTTCTGCTCGTTGAATGGCGAGCAAGGCTACAGAGTAATTCTCCCGCAAATTAGCTTTGTCGAGAGCCAAGCCGTCCAAATAAGCGCCCTGCCTTATTCTCATTGAATAGGTGCGGTGCGAGCTTAATTTGGAGAGGAAACTTTGGTGCTTATTGGTTGTTTTCAGTTTTCTAAATAATTGATATTTATTGCCGCGTACAGCATTAGTGAATTTGCCGATGTCTTCCTGCGGAACATTATATTTATTCAACACTCTCGTGAAAAGCTCTATTGAGGTTTCAAATTCTTCGGGAATAACTTCATCGGCGCCTAAGCTGTAGAGTGCTTCCATCTCGCGGTCGTAGCGTGTGCGAATAATCAAATGCGCATCGGGGTGGAGTTTTTTTGCTGTAACGGTAATAGATCGCTCAGCTGCAGGATCTGGTATAGTCGATACAATTACTTTTGCATTATAAATTTTGGCTTGTAGCAAAACAGAATCTTTCGTAGCGTCGCCGTAGATAATATTTTCTCCATTTTTTTTCTCATTGCGAACCGTGATAGGATTCATTTCAATTATTATATAGGGAATATTAGCGAATTTCGCAGCTTTTGCCAAATTGCGTCCATTCAGCCCAAATCCGATAATAATTATATGGTCTTGCAAATCATCGTTTGTATCAAGCTCTGCATTTAATTTCTTTTCTAAATAATCCTCTCGTTCGGGGTGGGATAATTTATGCGATATAGCATAGCCCAAACGCAGTAAAAATGGCGTCAGAGTAATAGTAATAATTGTAACCGATAAAAATATTTGGTACGTAAAATCATTAATTAAATTGCCCCGAAAGCCGACCAGAGCAAGCACGAAAGCGAATTCTCCGATTTGAGCTACGAGCAGCCCAGTTAAAATTGAAACACGCAGGCTTCGCGTCAAAATAAATGTAGCAATACCTGCCGCAAAAAGTTTAATAATCGTAACAGCTAAAACAATGGCTATAATAACAAAAAAGTTATTCCATAAAAAAAACAAATTAAGCAACATACCGACAGAAACAAAAAAGATGCTTGCAAAAACTTCCCGCAAAGGCTCAACCATAGCTAAAGCCTCGTGGCTGTAGTCAGTTTCAGATATAATGAGACCCGCCAAAAATGCCCCTAAAGCCAATGAAATTCCCGTGTGTGCTGCCAGCCAAACGGATATAACGCAAATGGCTATAATGCTTAAAATAAATAGTTCTTTTATGCGGGTTTTCGCTATTTGAAATATCAGATTGGGCATGATATATTTAATTGAAATAAACACGAATAAGCCGATACCGATAAATTTTAATACCATATATAATATTTGAGTTCCGACATTTATATTAGATCCTATTAATATAGGAATAAGCAGGATCATTGGCAGAATCGCAATATCTTGGAATATGGCGATACTTAGCGCTATGCGGCCGTGTGGCGAGTCAGTCCCGCCTCGATTCATCAGCAGTTTCATAATTAGTGCTGTCGAGCTTAGTGCTACCAAAAAGCCGATAAAAATGGATTGGTTTAATGAAAAGTCAAAGAATAGCGGTAAAAGCGCCATAAAGGCAATGCTTAGCAGAACTTGCACCCCGCCGCCGATAAATATATTGCGTTTTATGCTGAGTAATTTGGAAAGAGAAAATTCGATGCCGATAGAAAATAGAATTAAGATTACGCCGATTTCGGAGATTAATTCCACCTGACTGCTTTCGTAAACCCAACGCAAGCCGTAGGGGCCGGCTATCATGCCTGTCAGAAGAAAGCCGATAATTGAAGGGATTTTCAATTTATTGAACAAAAAAACGACGATAATCGATAGAACAATTATAACGAATAAATCATTTATCAGTGTGTGGGTCATATCATTAATCTAAATATTGGCAAAGAAAAGCATATATATTGATGAATATTTCTCGAAAATATTGTAAATAATAAAAATGAAAATTTAAAGATAATAACAAAAATTTCTTGCAACTGTAAGAGAATTTCCGTAAATTTGTAGCTTGTTATCTTGCGGACGTGGCGAAATTGGCAGACGCACTAGACTTAGGATCTAGCGGGGCAACCCATGAGAGTTCAAGTCTCTCCGCCCGCACTTATTTTTATTAATGGTAATATATTGGAATATTCAATTTGGAAACAATAGTAAATAAAATTGATGAAACTACGCATAATGTACTCATAAAATGCGGCAAGGAAGAATTCGACAGATTGTACAATGCCGAGCTTGCTAAAGCACAGCAAAAGGTTGAAATAAAAGGATTTCGCAAGGGAAAAGTTCCACTGTCAATGGTGAAACAACGCTTTGGTCAGGAAATTTTCCACGATATTTGCTTCGAATTTTCTAATACTGAATTTACCAAATACGCCCATGAAGATAAATTACATATCGCCGGCTCACCTTACTTGAAAGACATAAAAACTGAAGACGACGGCGTTACCTGCGTTTTGGAATATGAAATTCATCCAGAAGTAGATTTAGTTGATTTAAGCACTCTCGAAATAGACGAGCCTGTCTATGTCATCGAAGATGAAGATATTGATACTTTCGTCGATAAAATTCGTATGGAATTCGGCTCGACAGAAGACGCAGAACTCGCAAGCGATGAGTATCATTCAGTAACAATAGAAATTACTGAGATAGAAAAATCAAGTGGCAATCCAACTAAAGAGCCGTTTACTATTCCTGATTTGAAATTGACTGATAGAGCCATCGCAGCTCCTTTGCGCGAGCGTTTGCAAAACGTAAAAGTAGGCGATGAATTTGATTTCGACGCTTCGCTAATTAATGCTGACCGCATTAATGAGATAATGCACATAAAAGTTATAAGCATCAAAAAATTAATCCTCGGCGAATTAACTGAAGAGATTATCACGAAAATTTCCAACGGCAGATTCGACACAATCGAAGATTTACGCGAAGACGTCGGGCTTAATCTCCAAGAAAGCTTGAACTCGCTTACTCAAAGAGCTTTGGTGAACAATTTGAGATTGAAAATTGTTGAAAAATATGCTGATTTGCCATTGCCGAAAAATCATATTAATGAAATTTTAAATGATTACTTGACTAGCGACGCAAAACGCAGAAAAATAGATCCTGCAAAAATTGTTCGCACCGAAGAAGTTTTAGCTCCTTTGCGCCAAGATATTGAAAAATCATATATTTGGTCTCTGGTAACGGCACTTATACAAGAAAAAGAGAATTTGCAGCTCGAAGATGACGACGTCATCGAAGCCTTTGGCTCAATGGGATTGCCCCCAGAGATGGCTAATATCGAATTTTTGAAAAGTGTGGACAAGGACGGGCAAGCTACTCGCCAAATGCTCGACAAAAAATTGATGGATTTCATGCTCAGTGCTGTTTCCACCAATAACGTAACTGTGGACAATGAAACTAAACTTTTCGCATTAGCAAATTTGAATTATAAATTGAATCAAGGTATAGAAGATAACAACCTTGATGAAGATTACGATGGCGAATTTAATGATTATGACATGGACAAAGATGAACTCATCGGTAACGACCACATTGGACATGTTCACGGTGAAGATTGCGACCATAATCACTAAAAATAATCTGGATTAAATAAAAAAACGCGTATTTTAATAAAATATGCGTTTTTTTTTTGCACTCATTAAACCAAAAAAAAAAATATACGTCAAAATGTTAAATTAACTTTTTATTTAACTTTTTTTAGAGTGTATTATGAAAAGATTTAGCCTTTATAGCATAATGGCAATTGCTTTTATGCTAATGTTTTCTCTCACATCTTGTGATAAAGAAAACACTACGGGTCCTTTAGGACCTGGCACGCCGGGACCAGACTATGTACTTGCTTCACCAGATTTATTGGATGGCGTAGTCATTAACGGAACAGAAAATGCAGAATTTGCATTGCAAGCCGAGAACGACAAGTTGCTCTTCGTAGGTCCGGGAAACTGCCCTCGGGGTCCGCAAAACAATCAGCCTATTATGTTAGGCAGACTTCTTAGCGGTTTGGAATTGACAGATTTGCAACGCGCTGACGTCGATGGTTACATGGCTGCTTTCCGCCTATGCGTTTTGGATAACAAGACTGATTTGCGTGATGCACAATTACCGATAATCCAAGCAGCCAATGCTTCGAGATTGTTGATAATTGCTGATTTGAGAGCTGGCACAATTACAGTCGTGCAAGCAAGAGCAGCATTGGAAACATTGCGTCAAGCTACACGCCTTGCAATGGACACTGATGTCGATGTAATTGCTGCAAGAGCTGCCCTTAAAGATTGCCACGATACATTGCTTGCAAGTATCTATGCCGTCTTGACTCCTGCTCAGATTATCAAATGGAACATCTTTTTTCATATCGTATAGTTAAAACTACGATATAGCCTTCCGTTTACCCTGCCCTTGTGGCGGGGTTTTTTTTTGTTTAAATTGTTAAGCAAGGTTAAAATATAAAGAAATCTTAATCGTAAATTTATTCATTATTCCTCAGTTTTCATTTTAAGTCATTATACAATGGAGTGAACTTTATGGATATTTTTCTTACCGAAGAACAGCTTATGCTTAAAGAAATGGTGGACAAATTCGCTTTGGAGCGCATAGCTCCGGAGGCGTCGCATAATGAGCGCAACCACCTATTTCCAGCACAAATCATTAAAGACGCAGGCGAGCTTGGGCTAATGGGCATAGCCTATCCGACAGAATACGGCGGCGCTGGTATGGACTTTGTTTCGTACTTTTTAGCGATAGAAGCTATATCGCGCTATTGCGCTTCGACCGGCGTAATAATTTCTGCTCACTCTTCTCTGGTTTGCGATCCAATTTATCGATTTGGCACTGAGGAACAAAAGATTAAATATTTGCCCGATTTGCTCTCGGGAAAAAAAATCGGCAGCTTTTCGCTGACTGAGTCCGGAGCCGGATCTGATGCTGGAGCTACTCAAACAACGGCAAAATTTATTGACGGCAAATGGATACTTAACGGCTCCAAAATATTTGCTACTAACGGCAAAGAGGCTGACGTGTTCATGCTTTTGGCATCGACCGAACCTGAAAAGAAAACAAAAGGCGTTACCGCATTCATTGTAGAAAAAGGCACTCCGGGCTATAGTATCGGAAAAGTAGAACGAAAGCTGGGCATAAGAGCCTCGTCCACGACTGAGATAATATTGGACAACGTGGAATTACCAGACGAAAACAGGGTAGGCGAGATAAATTCAGGCTTTAAAATTGCGATGGTTACTTTGGACGGGGGCAGGCTCGGCATAGCAGCTCAAGCACTTGGAATAGCCCGTGCATCGCTCGAAGACTCGGTAAAATACAGCGGCGAGCGGTATCAATTCGACCAGCCAATCTCATCTTTTCAAGCAATTCAATGGATGCTCGCTGATATGAAAGTAGAGTACGACGCCGCTTGGCTTCTGGTTTTCCGAGCCTCGCTGATGAAGGACAAGAAGCTGAACTATTCAAATGAGTCGGCAATTGCTAAGCTCAAAGCCTCTGAAGTCGCTATGTTTTGTGCCAATAAGGCAATACAAATCCATGGTGGGTATGGTTATACCGAAGATTTTAACGTGGAACGCTACTATCGCGATGCAAAAATAACTGAGATTTACGAAGGCACGAGCGAAATACAAAGACTCGTAATTTCACGAAATTTGATAAAAAATCAAGGATAAAATATGGCTATAAGGCTTGTTACGGCAGCAGCACTTTTTGATGGGCACGACGTATCTATCAATATTTTCCGTCGCCTGTTGCAAAAACGGGGCGCGGAGGTAATTCACTTGGGGCATAACCGCTCTGTTCGAGAGGTAGTTACGGCAGCAATTCAAGAAGATGCCGACGGAATACTAATTAGTTCATACGACGACAACGGCATCAAGTTCTTCTCCGCCTCGGGCACCAAGCTGCCCGATGCGGTCGAGATCGCCATCGAGGCGCAGATGGACTTGCCGTTGACGTGCGCGGCTTCCGCG
>JBBRJR010000090.1:0-9428 GCA_038218865.1 Kapaibacterium sp. (SeqCode)
ATGTATGACCATTACCTGTTTCAACTTTCACCCAAGTGCTATCTGTACCAGTTTGCGTAGGAAGTGAGGTGAAACCAATTGTTCCGATGCCAAGCTGCCCGCTGGCATTGTTGCCACAGCTCCAGATTTTATTTAACTTCATAGTGTTGAAAGTCCAGATGCTGCTCCAGTTGCTTGTGTCGCTTGCAGCAATAGATCGAACTCGCCAGTAATAGCGTTTATCTTTGGCAAATGGAACGCTATTATAACTGCTGGTGCTTGTTTGCATATTTTGTAAATTTGAAGTAAATATACTATTTTCAGCAATTTGCAATTGATAATTCGTCGCATTAGTAACAGCATTCCAAGTAAACACTATGCTCGTATTTTGCTTATTAGATTTATTTTCAGGCAATAAAAGTACTGGAGCGGCTAAAGGATTAGCCGTGCTATATTTAACAATATATCCATCGCAATAAGGATACCAATTATTTGCCAATGAAAGTGTGCTGTCTATCGTTAATGGATCTGAAAAGTAGTATCCGCCAACATAAACATTCTCACTTACATCCACTGTAACGCATTTGGAATAATCATTTACAGAACCAGAAATCTTTTTTGCCCATTGGCAGATTCCGGCGGAGTTGTATCCGGCAATGAATGCATCGTTATCGGAATTCGTCCCCGTAACTGGCAAGGTAATTCCATTTCCAAACGCTGAAACACTTGAATTGTAACGACCAGTCACATATAAATTTCCACTCGCTCCAACGTCTATACTAACGGGATATTCGTTATAGCTTCCACCAATATTTTTTGCCCACTGGCACAAACCAGCGGTGCTATACTTGGTAATAAAGCCATCGTAAACTCCACTATTACTCAATGTAATATTGTTATTGAAAGATAGAGTTGTTGAGTTGTAATCGCCGACTACATAAATATTGCCACCCGCATCGAGAGCTATCCCCTGAGCATTGCCACCATTGGTGCCTGCAATTTTTTCAGCCCATTGGCATAAACCCAAAGAATTATATTTCGCTATAAAAGCTCCTCCATCTGTCAATGATTTGTTATTATTAAGAGTTAACAAGGTTGAGCCGAATAAGCCTGATACATACACATTGCCTGCTGCGTCCACTGCTACCCCAGTTGCATAATCATTCCATGTGCCAGCGATTTTTTGTGCCCATTGGCACAGTCCTAAATTGTTGTACTTGGTCACAAATACATCTCTATTTCCACTATTGGTTAATGTGTCGCCATTATTAAAAGCTAAATTATTTGAAGTGTATTGCCCAGCGATATAAACATTTCCGCTTGTGTCCACGGCAATAGTCTCAGCGTAATCTCCGCTCGATCCGCCTGCTTTTTGCGCCCATTGGCATAAGCCCGAAGAGTTATATTTTGCCATAAATACGTCGCAACTCCCACTATTTGATAGCGTAAAACCATTGTTTAGAGTGAAGTTGGTTGAGTAAAAATATCCTGTAACATATATATTGCCGTTAGCATCCAAATCTATACTGTTAGCATAGTCCTGGCCTGTTCCACCGATTAGTTGCGCCCATTGGCACAAGCCCGAAGAATTATATTTTGCAATGTAGGCATCGCCATTGCCGTTATTTGAAAGCGTTACATTGTTGTTGAAAGTGATATTCCCTGATAAAAAATATCCAGCGACATATACATTACCGTTTACATCGGTAGCAACACTTGTAACATAATCACCAGCACTTCCGCTCATCCGTTGAGCCCACAGAGCTTCCTGTGCGGTTGCTGCAGCTGAAAGGCTAAGCATAATTACAATTAGTAACATAAACTTTTTCATAAACTTGCTCCAATATTTCATTATAATATAATTTACATTATCAAAAAGTCATCTTTGGCAGAGCAGATGCCGCCTCTGCCACGTTGGGCATTTCACAGATAATGACATTTCCCAAAATAACAAAATGCTATATGCAAATTAAACATTTACGTTTAATTTTCCTAATGATAATTCAGATATTTACGGCAATATTTTAACACCCTAAACTACTGCTTTATTTGGGCAGAGCAGTAAGCAACTTTGCCGTTTACAATTGTTGCCAAAACGGAAATTTCGGCATTTGGGTTTTGCTCCAAGCTTCGCAATGAATCAGATAATATAGTTATATCAGCTTGCTTGCCGCGCGAAAGTTCTCCGCGATGCAGACTATTTCCCGTTGCTTTAGCTGGAGCCAAAGTATAGGCGTCTATTGCTTCTTTTAGAGAAACCCTTTCATTTGGGTAAAGGCTCTCTTGGCTGCCCGAAGGTATGCGATGCAAAAAAGCACGAATTCCCTCAATCGGCGATGGCGATTCAATCGGGAAATCGCTGCCAGCGATTAAATCCACGCCCGATTGGAGCAATGTTTTCCAAAGATAGGAATATTGCATTTTGCCGCCCAATCTCTTTGGCGCCATTTCTCGTGTGTCCGTAGTAAAATGAATTGGCTGGACGGATGCCGTTACGCCGAGCTTTTTAAATCGCGGCAGATCATCTGGATGAATTACCTGCGCATGCTCCAAGCGGAAATTGCCGCTCCCTTTGAGCATCGGATCCTTTCGCAAATCTTCGATTGCATCCAAAGCCAAGCGGCAGGCTCTGTCCCCTATGACGTGAATGGCTATGTCGAAACCGCTCAATACGCCGCGTTTAGCTCTCATAAATAATTTCTTTTGGTCTAGAAGCAAAACGCCATCTGTCGCAGGGTCATCTTCGTAATGCCTCAAAAGAGCGGCGCCACGAGAGCCCAAAGCACCATCTACAAAGTATTTCAGTCCTTTCACCGAATACATATTCGCAGAGTACGCAATCAAATTATCCCTCAGCCATTCGTTATTTTGTGCCTTAGCGTAAGCCATAATGCGAATTGGCAACTTTTTTTCTATTTCCATAAATTGATAAATCGGAATTAAATGAATATCGACATCCATATCGTGAACTTCGGTTATGCCGTATTTTGGCAATTCATGTACAGCCCGCTCTATGAAAGCTGAATACTGAGCTAATGAATAATCCGGAACATGGCTACTAACTATATTCACTGCGTTATCAATAAGTAAACCAGTTGGGTTGCCCGCTTTGTCGAGTACTATCAAGCCGCCTTCGGGTTGGTGAGTAAATCGTGAAATATCCGCCAATTTCATTGCAACTGAGTTCACAATAGCCGAGTGAGCGTCAGCTCGCAAGAAAAACACGGGCGTATCAGAAAATACGCTGTCCAATGCCTCGGCTGTTGGCATGGATTTATCCTGCCAATTCTCCTGATTCCAGCCATAGCCAACTATCCAATTGCCACGTACTAAATTAGCCGATTTGGCAATTTCCATACATTCGGCGAAGCTCTCGGCGGCGGATAAATCAATTTCGCTCAGCCGCATTCCGTAGCCTGCTACGTGCCCGTGGCTATCGACAAATCCAGGATAAGCCGAAGCTGTTGGCGGGAAAGATAGTTTATAATCTTCTCCGATAATTTCTACAATGTTATTATTATCATTGATAGAAGCTATTCTTCCATCCTGAATATTAATTTGAGATTTCATTGGGTTTTGGCTCCGTTTTTTTAGCGAACTGACTAAATATTCCTGTTAAAAATAGTCCTAAAACTAAAATATTTGACATTTTTTGTTCTGATATGTTCTATATATTTAATTTTTGTAAATAATAAATATCATCAATTTAATCCAATTTCGCCGGACTACAAAATAATTTTTCGTTAAGGATTAACTTTTTTTGATTTTTTTCGTATTATATATTGTTGAGATGGTTCAAAAGAATGAATAAAATTATGCACTCTAATTTATTTTTTTGCGTCTTTATAAAAGTAAAAATTTTGGATTGGAAGATGAAAAAATTATTTAAAATTAACAAGTATGTAATCTTCTCGATAACAACATTTATTGTATTGAGCGGAATTACCTTTTTCGATGCGTATTTAGAAACATCTTTGGCAACTGTGAACACTGCCCAAGAGCTTCGTTTTGTGAAAAACGAAGCCTTCGGCTATAACGAGAGGCTCGAATACAAGGTTGGCTATAAGTTCATCACAGCCGGCACGGGATTTTTCCACATACAGCCCAACCCAGAGTACCGCAATCGCCGCGAGTGTTACGACGTTCGTTTCGAGGTGAAATCCTTGTCCAGCCTTGAATTTTTATACAAGGTACGCGACAAATACCGTACTCTGCTAGATGCCGGCGGCATTTTCCCTTGGGAATTTGAGCAAAACGTACGCGAAGGCAGCTACAAGAAAAACGCCAAAGCCGTTTTCGATCAAATTAACAATACCGCCACCGTGAAAAACAAGGTATATCAAGTGCCGGATTATGTACACGACATCGTCTCGGCGTTCTACTATGTTCGCACTATGGATTTGCAATCATACAAAAATGGCTCTACTTTTTATTTACAAAATTTTTATCAGGATACGACAGTAAGTTTGGGCATTAGGGTTTTAAAACGCGAGACTATCGAAGTCGAAGCCGGAAAATTTCGTTGCATAATCATTGAACCACTAGTTACAGCGGGGGGCTTATTCAAAAATGAGGGCAGCATATATATATGGCTTACCGACGACGACCGGAAAATCCCCGTCAAAGTCGCAACACGAATTTTAATCGGCTTTGTCGGCGCTGACCTCACCAAATACAGTGGTTTACGCGGTCCTGTTGATGCTAAAATTAATTAAGGTTTTATTAAAATGAAAAAAAATATTTTTTATATATCTGTTTTCTTATTATTTACATTGCTTTCAGCAAATCTTTTCAGTCAAAATGACAAAGATATTGTATATAACCAGTTAATAGAAAAATACGGAGATTTGAAATCCATTTCGCTTCAGTTCAAATCTATGGATAATCCACGCGTTGAGGGCAGCTTGCAAGCTAAACGCGGCAATAAGTACCGCCTCGAAATGGGGAGCAGAATAATAACTTCCAATGCGAAATTTATTTGGAATTATTCTATTGACGACAAAAACGTTATCGTCAGCCGCTTCGACAAAGGATTGCACAGCAATTCGATAGAAAATCTATTTTTTACGTTTTTGCAGGATTTCTCACCCGTTTCGCTAAAAAAAGAGAATTCATCGAAAGGCACTTCCTTTACGATTTTGACGCTCAAAAGCGTAAATAATGATGAAAATATAAATATTGAAAGCATTACGCTTTGGCTCGACCAAAATTCCAACATACAATCCTTTGCTATAGAAAACGGGAAATCCACTGAAAAGTGGTCAGTATGGAATTTGAATACCAATCCGAACTTAACAGACAAATCATTTGATTTTCGCGTGCCGAAAGGCGCCGAATTAATCGATCTAAGATAAAGGGAACTATGCGCATCCTTGCATTTGAATCATCATGCGACGAGACTTCTGTCGCTATCGTAAGTGATAATAAAATACTCAGCAATATAATTTCATCGCAGTATTTTCATTCGAAATACGGCGGCGTTGTGCCCGAGCTTGCCTCGAGGGCGCACTTAAAAATCATATACCAGCTTACTCAAATGGCTCTCGAAGAAGCTAAATTAGAAATCGAAGAGATCGATGCTTTCGCCGTTACGACCGAGCCGGGGCTAATAGGCTCGCTAATCGTCGGGTCTAACTTTGCCAAAGGCTTGGCGCTAAAATATAACAAGCCGATAGTACCGGTAAATCATATCGAAGGACACATCTTTTCGGGAATGATAAATAATGATGCTTGCGAGTTTCCGTTCATTAATTTGGTAGTCAGCGGCGGGCATACGGCTATATTTTTAGTTAAATCATTTGAAGAATATTCGATAATCGGCTTAACCCGCGACGACGCAGCTGGCGAAGCTTTCGATAAAATTGCAAAATTAATGGGACTCGAGTATCCGGGTGGGCCTCTTATAGATAAACTAAGCAAACAAGGCGACCCCAAGAAATTCAATTTCCCTCGTTCGATGATGCATTCGCCCGATTATGATTTCAGTTTTTCGGGACTAAAAACATCCGTCCGCTATTTCATTCAAAAGGAATTCCCAGATGGACTGCCTGCCGTCGTAATGCCGGATATGGCGGCATCGGTACAATCAGCAATAGTTGATGTATTGGTACACAAATCTCTTTCGGCTGCCAGAGAATATAAAGTTAAACATATAGTAGTTTCAGGTGGCGTTTCAGCTAATTCGCAATTACGCGAGCAAATGCAGACAGAAGCTAAGGCTTCGGGTTTCGAGGCTTTTGCACCGTCGATGGGCTTTTGCATGGATAATGCTGCGATGATTGGCTTTATTGCAGAAAAAAAATTACTCAATCAAACCAAAAACGATTTTCGATGTCTAACCTTTCGAGTAAACGCTAGTTCTCTTCGCTCCCAAAGGAATAGCCCTGGCAAATTCGGGTTTCATTATTAAATTGAATTAAAAAAATATTAGGTGATAAATTGATTTTACAGAAGAAATTATTTTTACTTTTGTTTGCTTTTGCTATGCTTTCAATAGCAAGCTATGCCCAACAGCCGCAATCAAATCGCGGCGGAACGATAACCGGCAGAATTTTAGATTCTGACACAAAAGACCCGCTCTCGAGGGCTAACGTAAACGTCGTAAGTGCTGCCGATTCTTCAATTATAACCGGCGCAATGTCCGACAAAAACGGGGATTTTGAAATCTCGAGCGTTAAGCCCGGCAATTATTTCGTTAAAGTAAATTATGTAGGCTATACGCAATATTTATCTCAAGAATTTGCCATAAGCCGCGACAATAAAAATATAGACCTCAAAACGGTAGCTTTGAAGCAGTCTTCTTTGCAAACCGCTGCGGTCGATGTCGTTGCTGAAAAGCAAATGATGGAATATTCGCAAGGCAAAAAAATATTCAACGTCGATAAAAATATAGCCTCCGCAGGCGGTACAGCAGTCGATATACTGAAAAATATTCCTTCCGTTTCGGTCGATGTCGATGGCAATGTCAGCTTGCGCGGCAGTTCTTCGATGCGAGTTTTGGTTAACGGCAAGCCCACAACTATCGACCCAACAGTGCTTTTTGAGCAAATGCCAGCTGAATCGATAGAAAGCATTGAGATTATCACCAATCCTTCCGCCCGCTACGAAGCCGAAGGCATGGCTGGAATTATTAATCTCGTGTTGAAAAAAAATACAAATAATGGAATAAACGGCATAGCAAGTATAAATATCGGAACGGGCGACAAATATTCGTTTTCGCTTAATACATCTTATAAAGTTGATGGATTCAATCTTTTCGGCAGCTATGATTATGGTAATAGACGCATGCGAGCCGATGGCAACTCTTACCGCGAAACCAGATTCGCTACTGCCGAAGGAATAGATACAACGATTATGGATCAAGATATAAAGCGCCGGCGCAACTTTTATAATCATAATATCCGCCTTGGTTTCGATTACGACCTCACTGAACTTGACCAAATTACAATCGCCGGCTCTTATAGAACTTCCGAAAGCGAGCGTGGTGGCGGATTTACGACAAATTATTACGATGGTAGCCAAAACCTCATCGACCAAAACGAAAGGCATTCACTCGAAAAGGATAAAGGGCCCAACGCCGACATGTCGCTCAACTATCGTCATAATTTTGCCGAAAAAGGGCATGACCTCACCTTTGATTTTAGCTATTCATATAATGATGACAAAGAAACAACAGACTACAACGTGCGGAATCTTTTCCCTACACCATTTGCTCCTTTTTTGGAAAACAGCTCCTTGGCGGAAATAAACAAAGATATTAACGCACAAGTTGATTACGTCTATCCTTTCGGAGATTATAAATTCGAAGCTGGAACAAAATTCTCAGCCGAATCTTTAGATGGAAATTACATTCACTTTTTCCAAGACAGCATTAGCAGCGATTGGCTAAATGACGCCAACAAAACGAATCATTTTGTGTATAATCAAGAAGTTATAGCCGCTTATTCAATTTTCTCAGGAAAATACGGCGATTTCAATTATCAATTTGGGCTTCGTGCGGAAAATTCTAATATCAAAACAGATTTGCGCACAACTAATCAAGTAAATACTAAAAATTATTTTGATTTTTTCCCAAGTTTTAGCTTTGGATATAAGCTTGCCAAAGGCGACGAAGTGCAGCTGAACTATTCACGCCGCATTTACAGACCTCATACTCATTTTTTAAATCCATTTACGGATTACTCCGACCCGAATAACCTAAGAACTGGAAATCCCTATATCGATCCTGAATATATAGATGCCTATGAAATAAGTTATATGAAAAACTTCAAATGGCTTTCAATTACGCCGGCTGTATTCTATCGCCAAACAAATAATAAAATATCGTATTTCACCGAACTTGTTTCTCCCGGCGTATTTCGCTCGACATTTGCAAATTTGGCAAAAGGTACAGATTACGGCTTGGAGCTTAATGTTTCATTCGATTATTTCAAATGGATGAGATTATCGACAGATTTATCGTACTATCGCTCAGAAGTAAAAGGCGCCTCGCCTTCGCTTGAATTGGACAATAACAATTATAGCTGGTCTTTGCGCGGCAATGCTAATTTTTATGCAACCAAAGAGCTTTCCCTGCAAATCATGGGCTATTATTCTGCTCCGACACTTACTGCACAAGGCAAGCGTTATGGCTGGAATTCCATAGATTTCGCCGCTCGCTACGACCTTTGGAATAGGCGAGCTTCGGTTACTTTCCGCCTGAGTGACGTATTTAATCAGTCCGAATTTGGCGGCACCGCATCGAGTTCCAGTTTTTATAGCGAATACAGCATGAAACGCGAGTCCCGCGTAGCTAATATCGGTTTCCAATACAAGATAAACGAAGGACCGAAGCAAAAAGAAAGCCGAAAAATAGAAGAATCAGGCGGCGCCGGCTTTGATGAATTTTAGTAGGTTTCAGGCGGGCAGGCGGCAGAAAAGGCAAATATTTTTCGGCTTTCTTTAAATGGGGCTGTCTCATAAGTCAAATGACGTGCTTTTAAGACTGGCACGCATGTTCAAATAACCTTGCGATAATACCCACATTTTTAAACACCCCCCGGCCCCTCTTACAAGAGGGGGAGAAAGAAATACTTGAATTATAAGAACTTACAAGATTCAATTTCCATGCTATTGTCTCCCCTCTTTTAAGAGGGGGCTAGGTGGTGTTCATATTATTTTTGCAGTTTTATTGTTCATTTATCAAAAATGTTATGTATAAAACCTAAAAATATACCTTATCGGGGCAGCCCCATCTTACCATTAACCGACCACCGACACATTTTTAATCATTAAATAAAAGTAAATAATATTTCATTCGTCTTATTTTCAAAATAATGAAATTTTTATGAATAATTTTTACAAGGAGTGATGATAATGGAGGATAAAACTGGATTCCAAAAGCCATTACGTCGAGCCTTCGATAAAGGGAAAGATATATTGAACACCTATAAAAAAAATGAGGACAGGGT
>JBBRJR010000091.1:0-9397 GCA_038218865.1 Kapaibacterium sp. (SeqCode)
TCGTAATTCGTAATTCGTAATTCGTAATTCGTAATTCGTAATTCGTAATTCGTAATTCGTAATTCGTAATTCGTAATTCGTAATTCGTAATTCGTAATTCGTAATTCGTAATTCGTAATTCGTAATTGTTTCCCCTTTGAAGTGGACTCCGTCAAGTATAATTTACTTCCCCTCTGTGTGCTTTTTGAGTGCCGCTTTGATAAAGCTGATGAAAAGCGGATGCCCGGTTACTGCGCGGGATTTTAATTCGGGGTGGAACTGCACACCTAAGAACCAAGGGTGGTTCTCTAACTCCATTATTTCGACTAATTTGCCGTCTGGGGATGTACCACTCATTATCATTCCGCCATCTACGAGCTGTTCTCTGAATTTGTTGTTCAATTCGTAGCGATGTCGATGGCGTTCGGAAATTTCTTCGGTGCCGTATGCTTTGTAAGCGAGTGAATCTTTTTTCAAAACGCATGGATAGGCGCCAAGCCGCATTGTGCCGCCTTTGTCTTTGACTGATTTTTGTTCTTCCATGATGTCGATAACGCACGAGTCATTTGTCTCGAACTCACCGCTGTTAGCTTCTGGCATTTCGAGGACGTTGCGGGCGAACTCAATGACGGCGCACTGCATACCTAAACAAATGCCGAAGAATGGGATGTTGTTTGTGCGGGCGAAGTTGATTGCTTGGATTTTCCCTTCGATTCCGCGATTGCCAAAACCGGGGCCGACTAAGATTCCGTCGAGATGCGAGATTAACTCGGCCGCGTTTTCGGAGTTAATTTCCTCGCTGTTGATCAAAGTAACATTTACGAGGCAATTATTGATAGAGCCGGCGTGTATAAATCCTTCGATTATGCTTTTGTAGGAGTCCGAATACTTTGTATATTTGCCGACGAGCCCAACATTAACTTCGTATTTGGGGGATTTTATCTTCTCTACAAACTTTTTCCAAGTCTCGAGATGCAACTCATTAAGTGGCAAGCCCATTTTTTTGAGTATAATTTGGTCAAGCTCGCGCTTTGCAAAAATCAGAGGCACTTCGTAAATTGTACTTTCGACGTCGATAACTTCTATTACGGAATTTTCTTCCACATTGCAAAAAAGCCCGATTTTTTGGCGTACGTCTTTGGGGAGTTTATGCTCGGTGCGGCAAAGCAAAACGTCCGGACGAATGCCGTATTCCATTAATGTTTTGACCGAATGCTGCGTGGGCTTGGTTTTCAGCTCTCCGGCAGCTTTAATATAGGGGACGTAAGTCAAGTGCATATTCAAAACATTGGAATAACCGCGTTCTAAGCCTATTTGCCTTTGCGCTTCCAAAAACGGGAGCGATTCAATATCGCCAACAGTGCCGCCGATTTCAATCATAATCAAATCAAATTCGCCATCAAAGATTGTCATGCGGCGCTTTATTTCATTTGTAATATGCGGGATGACTTGTACGGTTTTGCCTAAGTAATGCCCTTTTCGCTCTTTGGTAATAACTTCAAAATAAACCTGACCAGCAGTAGAATTATTTTTCTTGCTAAGCGAAATGTCCAAAAACCGCTCGTAATGCCCTAAGTCCAAGTCAGTTTCAGCGCCGTCGTCGGTAACATATACCTCACCGTGCTGAAAAGGATTCATTGTCCCGGGATCAACATTGATATAGGGATCAAATTTCATAACGCTTACTTTATATCCGCGCTGCTTAAGTAAATAACTAAGAGAAGCAGAGGCAATGCCCTTGCCCAGCGATGATAGCACTCCGCCAGTAATAAAAATATATTTCGTCTGCCTTATAAATTCCGTTTCTTGTTTCATAATGTTATTTGAAAATTGTAAAATCAAAAAAAGCAAGATAGTTATAATAAATTAAATTGCAATATAGTTTTTTAAATTTGGAAGAATTGTTTTATTGTTTTCAAATTGCAGGTAAAAGAAAGCTATCACCGAAGAGAGGTTTTCAGTTGCTTATCAGAGGCAACGCAGGCAGCAGGAAAAACATTTAACGCAGTTTTTCTTCCCGTAGGGACTCGGCGCGCGCAGTGTCCTAACTGGAACTCGGCTAATGCCCAATCCTTCGCTTCCTAACTCCGTAGAAACGAAAATTAGTAGCACTAATCGAATAAAAACATTTAGATTTCCGTAGGAACGGCATTTAAACTAATTATATACCGCAACTACGTTGCTCTAATATCCATTGAGCAGCAAATTTTCTACTAACATTCCACATCTACAATGCCCAAGAGGCTTCTTTACCCCGAAGGGGTAAAATGTCTATAGCAAACGCAGCCTCTATACTTCTTTCAACCGTCCGAAGGTTGAAAACCTTCGAACGGATATTGAGCTTTTGACTGCTAACGCCCAATCCTCAGATTTTATTCCAGGTGAACTCCACTTCGAGGCGCAAGTTCATCTAAAGAACGGTGAAGGTGTCGGCCATCTGGTATAGAAGCCGCGTTTGTTTGTATAGTAAGGGCAATCCGTGGATTGCCCTTAAATTAAATCATATGTTTTCTTCTTGCCAAAACCTAAAGCCCAAAGCCTTAACCGACAACCTTCTTCCCTGCCGCCTCTTAAATAGCTGTAGTCTTTTCGTTTATGTTTTCCAACACGCTGATAGCTTCGGCGAGCCATTGTCCGGCAAGCATTCCGTCTATTACGCGGTGATCGTAAGTTATCGAAACATAAACCATATCGCGAATTACGACTACGTACTCGCCATCGACTTCTTTGACGACTGGACGCTTTTTAATTGCGCCAATGCCCATTATCGCTGCCTGCGGCTGGTTAATTACCGGAGTACCAAAGAGCGTGCCGAAAGTGCCAACATTCGTAATAGTAAAAGTGCCGCCTTGTATTTCCTCAGGCAATAGCTTTTTATTGCGTGCGCGAGTAGCCAAATCCGTTACAGATTTCTGCAAGCCTGTGATATTCAGCGAGTCCGAATTTTTGATAACCGGAACGATTAAATTACCGTCGTCTAAAGCAGTTGCAAAGCTTAAATTGATTTTATGGTGTAGCAAAATATTTTTGCCATCAACGCTGACGTTTACCATAGGGAATTTTTTGATTGCCGATATTGCGGCATGAGCAAAAAATGGAGTATAAGTCAATTTCAAGCCCTCGCGCTTTTCAAATTCTTTTTTGATTTTGTCGCGCATGCGGACTATACCCGTTACGTCGGCTTCGCCCACGCTTGTAACGTGTGCCGATGTGCGCTTCGAGTAAACCATGTGGTCGGAAATAAGCTGGCGAACTCTGCCCATCGGAATGACTTCCGTATCCTCGCCAAACGTATAAGTTGGAGCTTTTGCCGCGGGCTTGTCAGCTTGTTGGGGCTGCGATTGCGAAGCTTGAGCCGGCTTTGAAGCCTGTTGCGTTTGAGGTGCCGGTTTTGATTGCTGCTCTTGGCGAGCTGGCGCGTCTTGTCTGTCGCCTAAATCTATATATTTCATCAAATCATCTTTGGTCAGTCGGGAGTCAGCGCCAGTTCCCGTGAGGCTCATTAATTCTTCGAGCGAAATTTTATTTTGCTTAGATATTTCGCGTACAAGCGGCGAGAAAAATTTATCGTCCTTGCGCGCCGGAATATCAAAAATTGTGCCTTTCGCTGCCTGAGCTTTCGGCTTATCCTCAGCTACGTTGCCGTTGTTTTCTGTTTTATTCTCCATTTGTCCTTGTTTAGCTTTCGGATCTATTTCCGGAACAACGTTTTGCGTGCTTTTGGGTTTGGCTTCGCCAGTTGAAATTTGAGCTATAACGGCTCCCACTTCCACTGTTGTACCTTCTGCAACAATGATTTTAGCAAGCGTTCCGCCAACAGGCGATGGCACTTCTGTATCCACTTTATCCGTCGATATTTCCAAAATCATCTCGTCGCGTTCGACCTTTTCGCCTTCTTTTTTGAACCATTTGATAATAGTTCCCTCTTGGAGAGATTCGCCCATCTTGGGCATTACGACGTCTATTAAATTTTCGCCACTTCCGGCGTTATCTTCATTTTTGCCGGCGTCATTATCTTCTTGCTTATTTTCGTTTTTATTATCCTTTGGCTGAGATTTGCTCGTAGGTGCTTCATTTTTCGGTGCTTCGACTTTTGGCTCTTCATTTTTTGGTGCTTCGGCTTTTGGCTCCATGGCGGACGCATCTGTTTCGATATACGCAATGACTAAGCCTACTTCTACCGTTTCATTTTCGCCGAATAAAATTTTGGACAAAATGCCTTCCGAGGGCGAGGGTACTTCGGTATCTACTTTATCAGTTGAAATTTCCAAAATCATCTCGTCGCGTTCTATCTTATCGCCTTCTTTTTTGAACCATTTGATAATAGTTCCCTCTTGGAGAGATTCTCCCATCTTGGGCATTACTACATCAATTTTCATAATAAGTTTCCTTGTTATTTATTCATTATTGTTAATTTTTTATTAAGATTAATTCAATATTACACGATTATAAGAAAATAAAATTATTCAATTATTTGTCGAATAATTCATTAAAATTCCATTATTTCCTTATAAAGCACATCTAAAATATCGCTTTCGGGTATTTTGCCGATGATTTCGCCTTTTTTGAAAAGTAAAGCTTCGCCATTACCGCAGGCAACGCCTATATCGGCTTCGCGAGCTTCGCCGGGCCCATTGACCGCACAACCCATAAGTGCTACTTTTACTGATTTTTTCACGCCCTTCACTTTTTCTTCCAATGCCTTAGCAATTGGAATCAAATCCACTTGCAAACGCCCGCACGTGGGACACGAAATAATTTCAACGTTACGCTCCATCAAATTAAGCGAACGTAATATTTCCTTGCCGATTTCAATTTCCTTTTCCGGCGAGTCCGTAAGCGAAACGCGTATGGTGTCGCCTATTCCCTCGGAAAGCAGAGTACCAATGCCGATGGACGACTTTATCGTTCCTGCTCGCAAAGTGCCTGCTTCGGTAACGCCCAAATGCAGCGGATAATTTGTCTTTGCCGACAGCAAGCGATAAGCACCAATCATAAGTGGCACGCTCGTTGATTTGACAGCTATAACCAAATCATCAAATTTAAAATCATTTGCAATATTGACATGCCGCATAGCGCTTTCGTACAAGGCTTCGGCTGTCGGATGACCATATTTTTTTAATATATCTTTTTCGAGCGAGCCAGAATTAACTCCAATGCGAATCGGAATTGCTTTATCTCGTGCAGCATCCAAAACTTCCTTTATCTTCTCGCGAGAGCCGATATTGCCCGGGTTAATCCGCACTTTCGCCACGCCTGCTTGTATAGCCAGCAAAGCGAATTGATAATTAAAATGGATGTCAGCTACTACCGGTATCGGTGAATTGTAGCATATCTCGACCATCGAATTTGCCGCCGCCTCGTCGTTTACCGTTACGCGGATTATGTCCGCTCCGGCTTCGGCGCAACTTATGATTTGCTCAATAGTTGCTTTGACGTCGCTCGTTTTTGTCTTAGTCATTGTTTGCAGCGATATAGCTGCGTCGCCGCCAATTTTGACATTCCCTACGTAAACGGGAGTTGTTTTTCGCCGTAAATATATTAAATTGCTCATTATAATTTTTTGCTAAGTTCAGTAAGAATATATTTTTCTTTGTCAGAAAGGCTTTGGTAGCCATTTGCTGAAATTTTGTCCAATATCACATCGATTTTTTCTTGCGTGATTTCTTCGCCATTCAAATTCATTGCCACCTTACGTGTTGGCGTAGGTGCTTTGTAAACCTCCTGCTCTTTTTTCTTGCCAAATGTAAATTGATGTATTTTTGCTTCCTGACGAGGCTCATAAGTTGAATTTTTGAAATAATCATAGCCTTCTGTTCGCGGCTTTTGCTTGAAAAGTTTTTCGGCAAAGCCGTAAATCTTTAATTTATCGCCAAAAAGAATCAGCAGATAGCCCGTCAGTGCGCCACCCAAATGGGCAAACCGAGCAACTCCGTCGCTCATCGAGAAGCCGAATATTAATTCAATTGCAACCATTATAAGTACAAAATATTTCGCTTTGATTGGAATGAAAAAAGGAAACATAAATATGGATCTATCTGGAAAAGTCAAGCCAAACGCAAGCAAAATGCCGTAAATAGAGCCGGAAGCGCCAACTGTCGGACCAATCGAGCCAAGCATAGGACTGACAAAAAGTTGCGCCAAGCCTGCGCCGATGCCTGCCAGCAAATAAAATGTCAAGAATTTTCCTTTGCCCCACTTGTCCTCTAACTCCGTGCCGAACATCCAAAGTACAAATAGATTGAAGAAAATATGCATGAAGCCAGCGTGCATAAATTGATAAGTTACGAGTTGCCAAACGTAAAAAGCACTATTGGCTATAAAAGTTTCACCCGTGAAAATCGGTTGCAAAGCAAAGTATTTGAAAAAAAGGCTTTCCAAATTAACATTGCCAATATGAAAAACCGAGAGTAACAAATTTTGAATTACGAAAACCACTACATTAATAATTATAAGCGTTTTTAAAACCGGAGGAAAAAGGCTGAAACGCCTCATCCCAAAACTATTTTGATTATCCATTTTATTCGTATAAATTTATAAAAAAAGTTGTAATTCACAAGACGAGTAACTTGAATAAGTATTAGTTTAAACTCAAGAAAAATGTATTACCGGATTTTTCAACGTTTCTCATCATCTCCTCGAATATTTTCCACAAGGAACTAAATTTTTGGGAACTTACGTCGAATCCTACCGGATCCAAGTCATAAAACTCCCACTTAATAAGTACTGAATCATATAATTCCATTAGATCCTGCCGACGGTATGTTCCTTCGCTGCTTGTTACTAATAAATCCGGTAATTTAGCCAGTTCTTGAGTGAGTGAATGAAATATTTCTGAGATAGTTGTTCGAATCCGCTCGATTAAGTCATCTGGCGTTTTGAGCATATAAATCAATTCATCAAGCGATACAACTGCAACATCTATAGCATGTACAAGTCTTTCAATTGATTCATTATTCATAGTTTACTTCTCCTAATAGACTGCTCCAATAATTAATTTTATTGCATAGAAGATTTAAATTTAAAATTAGTATAATTTATATTTATTAATTATCGTTAGCATTGTGTTAGTCTAATTCTATTTTCGTCAAATTACTTAAAGTTTTATCGCTATCATCGAATACAAGCGGTTATTCACATTCCCGCTGATAGCATCCCAACTCGATCCCAATTTCGTAACATTATTTTTTTGATAGCGTACGAAAGATAAATAAACATCTATTGAGCTTTGCAATTTATATACAAATTGCAGCAACAATCGTGAACCGTCCCCGCTTAGAGCATTTGCTTGCGAAGATCCGGGCATGCGGTATTCGAAGTGCCAAACGGCGGAATTATAGCTCGGAGTAGAGAATAAACTGATACGCCCAGCAAGTCGCAAGTCGCTAAACGGCGAATACGTGATTTGAGCAAAGCCTGCCACGCCAGATTCATTTGTATTATTTTGATTTAAATCAAAATTGACATAATCCAGTCTGAGCCGCAATAATAAATCTTTTAGTATCTCTTTTTCAGTTTCCAAACGCAAATCCAGCCGCTCGGAATTGACAATGATTTGATTGCCGGCGTTGTTTTTTTTGTAGCCATCAGTTTTTTGTTCGTACTTAATTTTTGCAAATATTTCACCAAATGTTTCGCTTTGCCTAATGTATTGACTTGAAAAATCATAGCCGCGAACTGGCATTTGAACCAAATATGTACGCGACAAAGATGAATATAAATCGATGTATGCATCAATTGTGCTTTTTTCGTTAATTTTTTGCGAAAATCCCAAATAGAGCCCTTCCTCATTGGCAGGGTTTGAAAATTCACCGAAGCCGGAACCAAAGGGCGAACGAAAAAATGTATCATGCCGGCGGTAATTTACCGCAAAAGAATACGAATTTGTCCTGTACATCGCTGCCAGCACTTTTGATAGATTTTTATTATTATCCGCGGCTATCTCTCCGCCAATGATAAATTTGCCAAAATACATGCTCGAAAAAAATGAATAAAGTATGCCTGATTTACCTTGGAATGTACCGCTCGATGAGCTCGTAATCGGCTTTGCGTAATTTAGGCTGAGCAGGTTCGAGCCCAAAGTAAAATTGCCCCAATTTATCACCAGTGCGTTGCCTAAAGCTTTTTCGTTCAAAGAATTTTTTTTCCGGATTTCAGAATCGGTTCTAAAAAGAGATTGCGAGTAGAGTGAAGTTGCCTCGTTGTGCAGAGCATCTATCGTTGCAGAGCGGTCATAGTTTGATACAAAAGGATTTAATGATATACGCAAAGATTTTGACACATCAAAAGAATACCTTACAGCGGCACCACGAAAAAAAACAGTCGTAATTGTCGAAGTGTTTTGCTTTAAGGCGGCAGAGTAGGGATAAGCTCCTGAAATATAATCACTTCCTTTGCCGAAAGAAAATGCAGAACCCAAAATAGCGCCAAAGCCAGAAGTAATTGAATAATCACCAACTATGGCTTGGATATTCGTATTTTTATACTGAACTGCACCAGAAAAAAATTCAGCTAAATGAATTTCTCCCGGATTTTTATTACTTTGCATGTACACTTCAAAGTTATCAACGCTGGCAAATAATTTTTGCTTCAAATCCCAAGCGTCCCCCCGAAATTCCTTTTTTTCAAAACCAGCTACTTTTTCAAAGCGATATTCGTTTAGAGCGGAATATTTAAATTTATTACTGCTAAAGGTACTCTCGGGCAAAATTTCCCGCGAGGTCGTTATTTGAATTATATGTTTTTGTATGTCGGATAAATTCAGAGAATCAAGCAAAGCATAGTAAGAAGATTCAGGATGTGAGCTGTACCTTTCGAGAATAATTCGTGCAGAAAGCAAATCAATCGTTGGCAATTGAGTTAAGTCGTCCGGAGTTGCTTTCGAGAGATATATTGGGTTCAAGTTAAAATATTCGATTGTCTCTAAGGCTGGCGTGATGTCTTGTTCGGTCATTAGAGAACGTAAGTATTTTTCGATAGAATACCGGCGGATTTCTTGGGATTGAAGAATGAAATATCCGTTTAAAAATATTAAAAATAATATCGGGATTTTTTTCATATTATGTCTAAAAGACTGTTGATTATTACCATTTTACTTGTCATTCCTGCGAAGGCAGAAATTCATATCTTAGCAAGTTGCTCAACAATATTGATTTCCCGCATACGCGGGAATGACAAAACTGCGATTATTAGTAAATCAACAGACTGCTAAAAAAAGGAAACAACTAAATCCAATATATAATAAAAGGAAGGCTGCTTTGCCAAAGATTTGAAAAATTATAACTTAATGAGAAATAAAAAAACAAATCACAAAGCAAAGCAGCCGGTTTATTGAAAACGAAAAAGCACCTTAGAGCAATTCTTCTTCCTCTTCGTCATCGTCATCGTCATCGTCATCGTCGTCTTCTTCAAAGTCATC
>JBBRJR010000092.1:0-9355 GCA_038218865.1 Kapaibacterium sp. (SeqCode)
AATATGTGCGTCTTTTTTATTTCTACCAAACTTGAAAGCAGTAGAAAAATCTGACAGCATAAGGGTTTATCGCTTGGGTGAACTCGTTATAACTGGCTATGATAAAATAGACATGATTAATCAAGCAACATCAACTATTAATTATCGCCTTTTGCAAGAAACTGATGTCAAATCATTTTCTGAGCTATCGCTTTATCTGCCATCGGCGGACATACGCACAAATTCTCGCGGCGAAGCTCTCGTGTTTATCCGTGGAGCTGGCGAGCGGCAACTTGGGCTTTTCTTGGACGGAGCTTTGCTAACAATTCCTTGGGATAACGTTTTGGACTTAAACCAAGTACCGACCGACATTATCGGCAAGATAAGCGTTAATAAAAATTCCAACTCCATTTTGATGGGCGCCAATATACTTGGCGGCGCTATAAACATTTCAACATTAGAGCGATCAAGTGATGGCTTTGGCGGTTCGTTCAAAGCTCAATTTACTGATGGCGGCGGGCTTTTCTCCTCAATTATGCACGACGGGAAAATTGGTAATTTCAACTATATCACTAATTTTTCTTACACCAAAACTGACGGCACTATTTTATCCGGCGATGCTCCCGTTAGCCAAATGCTGCACCAATCTCAGACCTCGCACCTTCGTACTAATACGGACATGGAGCGGATAAATTTCTACATTCGCGGTGAGTACAAGCCGCAAGAAACAACAACGCTCGGCTTATCGGCAAACATCACATCGAACGAGCGCGGCATAGCAAGCAAAACTAATGAACTTGCTTCTAGCGCCCGCTTTTGGCGTTATTCGGATTGGAACCGCTTTTTCCTAACTTTTAACGGCGAACATAAATTTTCCGACAAGATTGTTTTCCGCACAACGCTTTGGGGTGATGATTTCGCTCAGCAGATTGACTCCTACGACTCTACTTTCAGCAAAATCAAAGAAATACAAAACGACAAAGACTTCACTTTTGGCAATAGATTTGCACTCGAATACCAAGTAATGGACGGACAATTCGTTTCGGCTGTCTATAACTCATATTACTCAGACCACGATGAAACAATCGACAGCAAACCTGATACTAACAACACTTTGCGTACCGATAATTTCACTCAATACACTTACAGCGGCGGTGTGGAATACAAGGGCTACTTTGAAGCGTTCCAAATTTTCGCCGGCGCCACTTATGACGGCAATATAACGCCTCACACAGGCGTTTTCACAGATAACGAAGGGCTTACTTACAATGATTATGGTCTCTTCGTTGGCGGCAGATATTTATTCACCGATAATCTTTCTCTTTACACAAATGTTTCTCGCCGCACTCGTTTCCCGAGTTTGCGGGAAGCCTACTCAGGCGCGTTGGGCAAATTCACAGTCAATCCTGATTTGACAGCTGAAACCGGCGTTATGACAGACTTAGGACTTAGTTGGCAGCAAGATTTATTTATGGTAAACGTTTCGGGCTTTTATAGTTCGTATGACAATTTAATTATAAAGGTAAAAGACCCCAACGATTCTAAAAAGCAAATGAGGAAAAACTTAGCAGAAGCTGTGATATACGGCTTTGATGCAGAATTTTCCGTCTTGCAGTCCACGCCCGCGATCATCCAAGGCAACCTTACATTGATGAAAGCCGAAGGTAAATCCAAAGGGATAAAAAACACAAAACTCGAGTACAAACCGGAAATAAGAGCAGCTTTGATTTTGGGCTATCGCTTTGATTTTGGCTTAAAGCCACAGCTCGAGCTTGAATATACAGCCGAGCAATACGACGAAGCCTCCGATCAAGCAGGCGAGCCTTATGTCATTCCGGCTTCTACCCTGATTAATGCTCGTCTTGGTTATGGCTTTTTCGCTTGGGAGAATTACTTCGAGTTATTTGCCCGCGTAAATAACATCACCGACGAATTTGTTGTATCGAAAATAGGTCTTCCAGATGCCGGTCGTACCTTTTCAGCAGGCGTACAGTTGAAATTCTAAATATTTGAATACTTTCTTAGATGGAGTCCACCTTTCTTTAGATGGCGTCCACCTCCGAGGTGGACGCCATCTGGGATAAGAGAGGATGATTCGGCGTTAGCAGTAAACAAACCAATAACCGTCCGAAGGTCTTCAACCTTCGGACGGAAGAAAAGAAGGTGAGTAGTGGCGTGAGTTACCATAATTTTACTCCTAAGGAGTATGGAAGCGGCTTCTTGTTATGTAGGGAACAACGATCGTTGTTCCTTACGTTCCTTACGGAGTATATTTAGATGTCCAACACCATTCTTTAGATGGCGTCCACCTCCGAGGTGGACGCCATCTGGGAGGGAATGCGGCGCATCTTTATCAGCTTCTGGGCGAACAGCCGTTCGCCCCTACAAAATCCGCTATTCTTTCTTTCCCACAGCCAAATGCCCAATGCCCACAGCCTTCTTTAGATGCTTAATCTTACAATTCTATCAATAATATCGTGTGATTATCAAAATTGTAGTTCATTATTTGGGCTTTTGTTTCAAGTATTGGCTGCGAAGTTCCTAATTTTAGGGCGCGTGCGAGGTATTTTCCTATCAATTTATCACTCTCTCGGGAAGCGATTAATTTCAAGCTTTTTGCTATCTTCATATTTTGATTAATCAAACCCAGAACTTCGTAATTAATTTCTACAAATTCATCGAAAGTGCCGCCAGCTGGCATTTGCAATAAATACACATAATTCTTTTTGCCGCTTATCGTTTTAGAGAACACTTCCTTTTGAGTATTTGTATAAATCGGCAGCAACAATTCTTGTGTCTGAATTTCTGTGGAATTATCAGTGTAAATTTTAAGCGTTATTCTCAGTTCTTCATCGGCAAGTATTTTCGATTTGAAGGGACTGAGTTCTACTCTCCTCTTCAATGGGAAGGTGCAATCAACGAGTTTAGCAATTTCAGAACTGAAAGTGCTGTTACTTATAGTGAGCGAGCAACTAATATCACCCAATATGCCGCTCGCCTCGCTTTCGATTTGCAGAGAGGGCGAAGCAAATGTCTGATTGCTGATGGCTAAATTCATAAATCGCTGGCGACAATCTATCTTAAAGGCTTTAGCGGGCAGAAGCTCCGATTGCTCAATTTTAATCTTATCGCTTGAAATTTCGAGATAATCTGATATGTGATGTACTCTATCGATGAAATCGCGGTTCGCCAAGCTGTCGCTTTTGTCAGAAAGGAGTATTTTACAGCCCGAGCTGTCGCGGCGAGAAAGCTCCAAGGAAAGCTGTACGAGATAGTTTGTTGGGTTATGATTTATAAAATCAAAATAAAATGCGGAATTAGTAACTATTAAACTATCATAGGTATTGAAAATATTGCCATCGATTCTCATCGACTCGGGCAAGGAAAAGATGATGTATTTCAGGTCATTTATAGTTCTGATTTCAGAAGGACTTGATTTGATAGTCGCGCGGACATCTGAAGTAACTGGCTGAATTGGTTCATTACTCGGATTAGCGAAGTACAAGTCCAAGCCTCCCAAACCGCCGGGCTTATTGCAAGAGTAAATAGCTGTCCCCGTTGGCAAAACCGTAAAATCAGATTCATCGTATTCAGTATTAATTCCGCTCACTGGCTCTGGACGCCGCCAAAGACCATCGAAATATTCTGCTTTATATATATCAAATCCGCCAATGCCGCTTAATCCATCAGATGCAAAAAACAAAAGGCTATCCGAATAAAAATACGGCGTGATTTCATTGCCTAATGAATTAATCTCCGAAAGCTCGATAGGCTCAGTCCAGTTTCCTTCCACCCCGCGCAAAGACATAAATAAGTCCGTTGTATTTTTCGTATTTCGATTGGAAGAAAAAACCATAACCGAGCCGTTTGGAGAAATCGTAGGATGGGAGTCGAAGCCGTAGGAGGCGAGTGCTTCAACAAAATATGGCTCGCTCCAAGAGTTTTTTTCCTTTCGCGAAGCAGCAATATTTAAATGCGGGAAATGATTAGTTTTTCTATATTGAGAAAGATAAACCAATCCGTCCGATGCAAAGAAAAAATATGAACGATTAGCTTTGGCATCGTTCAGCAATCCTTTCATCGGATAGGGTTTCGCGAGATCAAATACAGAATTAAACTCCGTCCAATAGAGTTGCGAAACGCCCGTTTGATTAGAATTAAAGTATAACTTTTTTTCTGCGCCATTCCACATGGGAGCGAATTCGTCGCTTTTTGAATTAAGTATAGTAATATTATTTCCTTGAGACCAATTAAGAGGCAGGCTCAACGAATAATGAGGGAAAATAATAAAAAGGAAGCCGCTAAATATGTAAAAAGTTATCAATTTCATTATTTGACTATTCCAAAAGCTAATTATCAAAATACACCTAACAATCGAATTGTTGGAAGCACATCTGATAATCCAACTAATTCAACATCTAAACCATACAAACAATTAATTCCCGACATTGACATTTTGCTTTCTCATTGCTTCGAAATACTTTCTAATCAGATTCTCATAATCTTTGGTATAGCCTTTTTTTGCATTTTGGAGTAATTCGTCAAGAGCCTGATTTTTATTTAAAAATTTATTAAAGTCAATTGCATCGGGGCTTTGTTTATTGAAATCTTTGCCAGACTGAGCTTCGCGTTTACTCTCGAAATCCCTGTCGTGTAGCGATTTCGTAGCGTCAAGCAAGCGAGAGAGGATTCTCTCTTGTTTACGTTTTGTTTCAGGCGTAATGTTTCCAGAACGAATATCTTGAGCAACTTCTTGCATTTCCTGAGCAATTTTATTTAAGTTTCCTAAAGCCATTTTATCGCCGCCGGCAAGTTCTTTCTGTTCTTTTGCAAGTTCTTCCATTGATTTTTGCGCCCCGCCCTGTTTATCGGCAAGTTTGCCCATTTGAGAACGTTTTTCTTGCGACATAGCGCCGCCCTCTTCGCCGCTGCCAGACATTTGTTGCATAGCTTGGTTTATGCCCTGCTGCTGTGCGGCAAGTTGTTGAAGTTTTTGCTGAAAGCCGACCCCACCAGAAGAGCCTTGTCCTTGACCAGATCCGCCGGGCGAGCCATTTTCGCAAGCACTCTTTTTGTTTTGCATTTGACTCAGCATCGATTGCATTTGCCCAATCGAATTATTCATCGATTGCATGGCTTGCGTTTGTGCCTGCGCTCCTTGTGCCATTTGTCTATTGGCAAGGTAATCGACGGCATTTCGCATTTGTTGCAAAGCATTCGTTACTTCTGCTGCCATTTGTGGCGTTACGGCAAAAGATTTTTCGCCCAACTCCGATAGAGAATTAGCAATATTTGCCAAATTATCGAAATTGTCCGCTTGATCTTTGGCGTATTCGGGCAATTGCGTAGAATTGTAATCCGATTTCTGCGTTTTGCCTTTGAGCTCCTCTTGCTGCTTGGAGGTTGTCAGCATGTCTTGAAGAGCTTTTTGCATTTTCCGCTCGGCTTCTTTTTTTACTTTATCTTGCATCTTATCTTTTAAATCTTGCATTTTCTTAGCAAATTTTTTCAGCTTCTTGGAAGCGGATTTTTGCTTTTCGCCGGCTTTTTTGAAATCACCGGATTCCATCGATTCGCCAGCTTGATCCATATCTTCTTGAGTATTATCAAAGTCAAGTGATTCTTGAGCTTCCGCCATTTCTTGCATCGGCATTTGCTGCTCGCCAATATCTTTCATCAATTTTTCAAGTTCTTTTAAATCCTTATTTATCGACTCCAATTCCTTTTTAAGTGCATCTTGCTTTTGGGCAAGATCATTTTTTTTGTCCTTATCATTTGGATTTGCGTTTTGCATTTGCTTTTCTATATCATTTTGGCGCTTTTCTAAATCCTCCGCTCTTTTTGCCAAAGCGTCGGCTTTTTGCTCTGCTTGCAAACGCTTTAATATTTTCATAGTCCGCTCGATGCTTTTGCGGAATTTCTCTTCGTCGAATTTCGCCTCTTGCATTGCCTTTTTCATTTGGTCTGGCGTCATGTTCTGCATAGCATTTTCCATCTGTTTTTGCATTTTATCAAGTTCAGGAGATTTTACCTCTTGCATGAGCTTTTGCAATTCCATATATTTTTCAAGTGTTTCGGGCGTCATCATATTGTTTTGTTGCAATTTATTAGTCGCCTGCTCCACTTGTTTGGAAACATCATTAAGCCTGTTTTTAAGATCCGCTTGCTTTTTCATAATGTCTTCAGCTGCTTTTTTGTCTTTCCACTCCATTTCCTTCTGCTTATCTTTTTTGAGAAGTTCGCGGTTCAGCTCATCCATATCTTTTTTCAAGTTTTCGGATTCTTTCAGTATTTTTTGCAGCTCTTTATCTACCTTTTCGTGCATATTGTCAGTCTGTTGGCTGACTTCGTCAAGCGATGGCAGTCGGACTGTCAGCACCTGACTTTTGCTGGATTTTGGACCAGAAACAACGTCGTTATCGAATACTTCTAAGTAAAATTCATACTTATCATCTGGCGTAATATTAATACTATTCAAATCCCACACAAACGGAATTTCCTGCGATAAATTATTGCCACTAAGCATCGGAACAGCTATTGTTCTATATGTTTTCTGTGGCTCGGAGTATTTTGATTCAGTCAAGCGATAATATAATTTCAAATTCGAGAAACCGTAATCATCGCTGATAGCTATTTTCATAGGCAAAATGGCGTCTTTGCTTACTTCTACGTTCATCATCGGCTGCAATAGCGAAATCGACGGATAGCCGTCCGTCCCGCTAACGACTGTATATTTTATTGGGTCAGGATTGTTTATGCCGTCTTTATCAGTAATTTCGACTTGATAAGTGCCGTTGAAATTCACTCGGAAACTTCCTTGCGCAGTTTTGCCGTTAATTTTCATTTGCACTTGCAAAGTGTCAATTCTACTTGAATCAGCCGTCTTTTCTCGAGAAAATATATTTTTCTCTAAAATAATTCGAGCTGATTTTAGTTCTTTATTGGATAAAATCCTTATTTCTGCTTGCGAGCCGGCAAGTGCTGCAATGTCAGCATTTTGCTCGTCAAATGACTTAGTGCCTAATTTGGTATATCCCGGGAAAATAACTTTACCGCTAAGCGAGCGAACCTGAGGCATATCAATAACTTTGATAGTCCCCGTTTCAGTCGGAATAAGCGAGCCGACCCATTTGGCAGCGGCATAATATGTCAAAGTCGTTTTTGTAGCCGGTATTTCATACGTATAGACATCGCCGGAATCCAACCGCAGAACAAATTCGTCATAATTATTTTGCTTTTCCTCTTTAATGAAAAGAGAAACTGCATCCGGCGGAGTGCCAGAGGCTTGTATTTTTATTATGGCAGAATTTCCGCGAATAACAGATTGATCCTTATTAACTAATTGAATTGTAAAAGGTGCCGGCGGCAAATATGACTTATCCCAATTAACTATCCTTTCCAAAGACGCACCAAGGCTATTTGGGAAAAACACGAGACTACCGCCAAATATAAACAATGCTATTAATAACATAAAAAATGATTTTTTAAGCTTCTTTTTTTCCACAATCACATCGAAATCTTTTTCTTGAGAAGATTTAGTGATTTGCTCAAATGCAGCTTCGATTAATTCGGGCGACATGCCTTGCGGTTTATCAATCAACGGATAAATCTGAACGGCATTGCAAAGTCTATCCTTTATATCCGGATAATGTTCGCCCACTCTCAAAGCGATTGCATTCAAGCTGGGCTTCATCTTTGGCACTAAAAAACGGGACACGCCCGGAGCCGATAAAATGCCCAAAAGCGATATTCCCGAAAAAATAGTCAATCCTAACAATATACCCCGAAAAGTAGTATCGCCGTTGGCAAAATTCTCGATTATTACGCCTGCGTATAAAATTGAAAGCGTTATAGCCAATGCTAAAAAAAGACCAGATAATAGTATTATCCAGCTCTCTTTTCGGCGCGTTTGGCGCAACCTGCCCATTATATCATTATATACATTTTTATTATTCATTTTGATTCGTTTAATTTGTTAAAGCATAAACAACAATATTTGTCCCGATTTGAAAAGCGGTTTCCCGCTTTGCGGGAGGATCTTTGTGAACTTCCGGATCCGCCCAACCGTCGCTAGGATTTGTTTCTACTGTGAAAAAAACGCAAAGTCTGCCATTACTAAACAATCCCATGCCTCTCGGCGGCTTACCGTCGTGTTCATGTATTTTTGGCAAACCGTTTGGAAATTTAAAATGTGCCGAGTAAATCGGATGATTAAATGGCAATTCGATAAACTTTTCCTCTGGAAAAACCTTTTTCATTTCTCGCTCGATATATTCATCTAATCCATAGTCATCGTCTATATATAGGAAGCCACCATTATCTAAGTAGGAACGAAGATTTTTAACTTCTCGGTCAGTAAAATTTACATTTCCATGCCCAGTCAGAAAAATCAGTGGATAAGCAAAAAGGTTATCGCTGGACAAATCGACATAGGTATAAAGCGGATCTACAACGATATTTGTATGCTGCCGCACAAAATCCAATAAATTAATTTCTGCCGATTGGTCATTGTACCAATCTCCTCCACCCGAATATTTGACGCGGGCTAATTTGACAGCACTTTTTTCGATTGTTTGAGAGAACAAGGCATTTATATTTATAGCAATTAGCACAAACGCTAATAATAATATTTTTTTCATCTATAATAATGTTAAGTGTTTAATTCAATAAATATTAATGACGCAAAAAGCAGGGAATTGTTACAAATCAGCTAATTCTTTTTTTTGATATAGCTCTGTAAAGAATTGAGGATAAGATTTATTTACGCAAGCGGTATCATCGATTTCAATTTTAGTTTTAGACACTAAGCCAGCAATTGCCAATGACATAGCTATACGGTGGTCGCCATGCGAACTAGTTATTCCGCCCCGAAGCTCGGAGCCAGCAATTACAAATGAATTATTTTGGATTACGATTTGCCCGCCTAATTTAGTAAACTCCTCAAATAACGCCTGCTTACGATTTGATTCTTTATTTATAAGCCTATCAATTCCTTTAATTTCAGACGTACCAGTGCAGCTAAGTGCAAGAATGGTTAATACTGGAATTAAATCAGGAAAATTGGAAGCATCGAAAACAAAGGGCTTTAGCAGGTGTTTTTCAACTGAAATGGTATCCCCAGATGTAGTATTTTCAATATTAACTAATGCGCCTATCAGACTTAGAATATTGATAATTACTTTATCAGGTTGCTTTGAATTAATGTCCAAACCATTTACTATTGCTTTGCCAGCAATAGCTCCAGCAACCAAAAAATACGCTGCACCACTCCAATCACCCGATATATTAAGTATTTCCTCTTGCCTGAAATTTCTATTGAGAATTCTATATTCAGAATTTTCATAAACATATTCTACGCCTACTTTCTCAAGCATGC
>JBBRJR010000093.1:0-9327 GCA_038218865.1 Kapaibacterium sp. (SeqCode)
AAAGTAAGGAACTAAACTATTAGTGCCGTTGAATACAGGATCGGTTGATAAAGAGTTCGCATCTTGTGTCGTAGCAGCTTGCCAAGCACCTAAATTGTTTATATTAGCCGCCAAATAGCCCAATACGCCCTGCGTGCCTTCGACGTAATAATCATTATAATTAATTACCGTGCCAGTAAGTGGGCTGGTACTTTGCATATAAATTGAATAAAATTCCGAGCCAGTTATGTCTTCAGAAGTATTAACAAAAACGTTATTGCGAATATCTAAATTATTACTTGCCGAGCCAATATATAAAGCAGCGGTTTGCAAGGTATTTCCGTTAGTCGAAACGTTGCTGCCGTACATATAAACTGAATTATATAGAACATCTACATTGGAAGCCGAATTCAGCTTAATGCCCGACGGCATGTAGGTAATGCTTGTTTTGGCTGCATAATCAAATATACCGCTTATTGAATTGTTATATATTTTTGTTCCGTTCGCATAGTTATTAAGGTAAATACCGATAGCCATATAAGTAGTACTCGTGCCGGTTTTTGTAATATTTTCTAAAGTATTATTCTTAATTATTGCATTCGAGGAAGGAGTGGTGCTCGAACCATAAAGATACATACCATAAGTATTGCTTCCACCAGAAAAATTCTTTAAAATATTATTATTGACAATTGCATCAGGACTATAATATATATAGAACCCATAAGCAGTCGAATTAGTTGTATTATCCACGAAAGTATTATTTTCAAAATTATTGGCAGAGCCATAATATGAATATGCTAAATACAACGTAGAAGAACCTTGCAGATATGACAATGTGTTGTCATGTACGTAAGAATTATCACATCTGTACATATAAAATCCATAAACAGAGGTGCCGTTTGCGTTTTTAAATTGATTATTATATAATTCTAAATTTGTTCCATAATAATTATATAATCCATATATAGTAGAGCTACCAGATATATTTTCTAATACATTACTGTTTATAGTATTGTTCAAACCGTAGTAGTTATATATAAGATAAAGGGTACCGGTTTGGCTTATGGACAAATAATTGTCTTGCACAAGCGTATTTTTTGTATGGTACAAATAAATAGAATAATAATGCCCAAAGCCAGCGGTTCCATTTTTACCGAAGGTATTATTTTTTATTTGATTGTTCGATGCATTGTTATCTTCGCCTGCTTCGCCATAGATTCTTACGCCATTGTAAGAACGAGCAAAATTATTGTACTCAATAATATTGCCGTCGTTACCTGAGGAGCCAACTGTATAGGAAGCCGAGCTACCAATTACCAAACCAAATGAGCTGTTTTTGGTAGGCGAAGCGCCAATAATATTGACATACTTAATTGTATTGCCACGAGCGCCGTTCGTCCCCGGACCAACTCCTCTTGAAAGCCAAACGTTTACTCCTGCTTCAGACTCATTAATTATTGTTAAGCCTGCTTGATTGCCTGTTTTATTTACTCTGCCGTCAAGTGTTACGTTATCTGCATCGCGGAATTCAAGGATAGTCCCACTACCAGTCAAAGTATAATCGCCAGAAGGATATATATTTACATGGAATGTTCCGCCCTCTGAAGCAATTGGATTCATCGGATAAAGACCCGGCTCGGTTATATCTGAAGTAATCACAGCGTTTAAATTGCCTGTCAATACGCTGTAATCAAATGCTTGGAATAAACCGTCTTCGCCAGTAAGCGTAGTATAGGTTTTTCCAACGCCGACCTCGACCGTGCCGCTTAAAGCAGTTGCAAGTATATAGCTTGAAGTAATATCATTGATTGGGAAATTCGCTGCTGTAAGATTAACAGAAACTGGCGGAGTTGTTAATTCGCCATTTGTTATTCTTACGTTATGACGTGTCGAGCTGTCTTGAGCTGCTATAAAGTAGAAAATTTCTACGCCGGATTGAGCTCCGCCGAAGAGTTTGGAGTAGTCAATAGTAAACGTAAAGGCAGGACCATTGCCAACTGCTTCAGTATATTTCCAACCGTTGGTAGCACTTGTGTTATCTACAAAAGTATTGGCGTTTACCTTCTTTTTGTAATAAATACGTGGGCGATGTGTAGTAATATTAACGCCCGTATTGTCGGAGATACCTGCTAAAAAAGTTCTATTTGTGGTTGAAGTAACATTGTTCAACGTAGCAAAGTTCACCGTTGGCTTAACGAAATCTCCAATTTCTTCGTAAGCACCGAGAGTAGGAGCAGTCGTTGAACGAGTTGCGCCGTCTTGGTCAGTCAAAAATGTTGCGATTGGAGTACCCAAGCCGAATAATGGAGACCCGTCGTAGGGATGCAAATTTATAGGGGAATTGAAAATTGGATCGTCGGAAATTGAACTTGCATTTTGATTTGTAGCCACTCGCCACGTTGCCAAGTTTGTATAATCGACATCGTCAAGGCTAGCTAACACTGATTGGTTTCCATATACATAGTAATCATTGTAGTCCATAATCGTGCCGTTGGTTAGCGAAGTTGGACTAACTATATAAACTGAATAGGAATTCGAACCAGCATAGCTTTCCATAGAGTTCACAAAAACATTATTTCGTATATCTAGTCCATTTACGGCGCCCGAATAAATGAGCAAAGCTGCCGAATTGCCTATTGCAGCATGACTAGTTGCTCCCTCGCCAAATAAATTTACTGAATTGTAGTATAATTTATGCCCAGTACTACCATGCAATCTAATGCCAGACAAAAAATATTGCGGATTAGTTTTATTAACAGCATCGTAAACGCCGGAGATAGAATTGTTTACAATCACGGCATCGTTTGCATAATTATTAACGTAAATTCCGGCAACAGCAGAAGTTAGCGAAGATCCGGTTTTGGATATATTCTCAATTCTGTTGTTTCTTATGTCCGCTTGTGAGGATTGAGTTGTCGAACCACCATAAAGATAGATGCCATAAGTATTATTGGCAGCCGAAAAATTCTTTATCACGTTATTGTGAAAAACAAGATTTGGATGATAATATACATAAACACCATATCCAGTACTTGAGCTTGAATTGTCTATCATCTCATTGTTTGTTACAAGGGCGTCGTTTCCACGATTTAAATAAATCATATACATGGTACTCGTAGCAACGTTGTTCAAAACCTTATTATTAGTTATAGTAGGATTTTGTCCATAATAATTATATATAGCATAAACCGAAGAACCGGCGCAGTACTTTATTTCATTATTATCAATAACAGCGTTGTGTCCGTAATAGTTATATATACCATAATTTGTCGAAGTACCTTGTGAGCTTATGATGTTGTTCTTAATACTGGCATCGTAACCATAGTAGTTATAGATGTTGTAACAAGTAGTAGTAACATTTGAGTATATTTCATTGTTTTCGATTACAGCAGCATTTGTACGATATATGTACATATTATAATAGCAACCATCTCCAGAAGTTCCGTCATTTCCAATTTTGTTGTATTTGATGACCAAACTGTCGTTATGCTGAGTGTCGTTACTGCCACCATAGATTCGAAGTGCGTAGCCGCAGCGTTTGATATTGTTATTTAATATTTGGAGATTATTACATAAATTTGAACCAGATGTTATACCCGATGAAGCGCCAGTAACAATGCCGTAAACAGTTGTTACACTTGGCGAGCCGCCAGTTATGTTCACGTATTTGATTGTATTGTTGCGGGGCCCATTGCCGCTTGTCGTCTTGTTAAGCCAGATAACGCCAGCGTTTGTAGTTTTCGTATTCTCGAGCGATAAGCCGTGGAAAGAGCCAACTTTATTGATACGCCCGTCGATGGTAACGTTGTCAGCATCGCGAAGCTCTATCAAGGAAGTTGTTATATCGCCAATTATTGAGTAAGAACCTGTTGGATAGATGTAAACTGAGGTGTAAAGAGCTGAGCCAATGCCCGATGCTTCCAAAACAGCACGTTCTGTTTCCACCACATCATCGTTGATTTCAATTTCGATAGCACCAGTAAAAACGCCATCATTGACGGCATCGAATGCCTCTTTTAAAGTAGAGTACGTGGAGTCTTGGATGCTCACTTGAGCCTGAGCCACAAAACTCATTGCGGTCGTAACTGCGATTAATAAAAATAATCGTCGTAAGTTGTTAATCATAAAATCCCCTTTTAAATAATGATTAATTAATAATATATGATATATTTGGGAAAAATTTTCTATCGTTTTTCAATGTTTCAATTTACAAACGAATGATTATGTATTTAAGTGCTTATTTTTACAACATTATTATCAGTACGATAATTCACATTAATTTTAGGCTCACATAAACATTCTAACAAATATAAAGTATTTATTTATTAAATGCAAATAAAATATCATTTTTTTGTAGCATTTGTTACTACATTTTTCGTTTTATTAACTATTTTAGTATTTATTATGACATAATAATAATTTTTAAATTTACTCCGGGAAAGTTTATTTGTATAGATGAGTCAATTTTTACTATTTATGTATTTGTTTTAATTTACTTTTATATATATATGTTATATAGCTTTAAATATTGTTTTGCAAGGTTTTTGAATGTTTTTAGGTATGGGTAAATCATTAGATAATTTTAATCATGTATTATCGTTATTTTTCCATCAATTTGTTTTATGAACTTAAAAAATATCTTTTCAAGTTGGAGGGGGCGGCAGGCAGTTGATAAAAAAAACGATTTCATGCCCCGTAGGAGTTGAATAACAGCAGAAATTGACAATTATCCAGCCTTTTCAATAGATTGGCTTTCGCCTCGAGGAGTGGCGCATCTTTGGTAGTTCTGCGTTTCGCTGCAAACCGATAATTGGAAGCTAATTGACCTCTCCCGGACCTTCTCCAAATGAGGGGGAGAAAAAAATACGCTTATTTTACAATAACTTACGAGGCTCATATTTCAGGTTATGGTTTCCCTCTTTTTTAAAAGGGGGTTTGGTGGATTTCACATTAAAAATGAAATTATGTGTTATACTTGACATAATTGTTATGTCCAATACACGAAAATAAAACTAATCAGACATCCTCATACTTTTTATCCTAATTCCTAATTGATTCCGCCCCTACGTAAAACAGAAGAAAATGCAAAGGACACGGCGTGCCGTGTCCTTTGCATTAAGAAAATCTTCGTTTGATGTCTTTCCTAAAACCTAATGCCTATAGCCCACTGCCTTTCTTCACCAGCAACTATTTGCCAACAATAAATTTCTTTGTGCTAAAATTATTGCCAGAGCGAGTTTCTAAGACATAAACGCCGGGAGTAAATCTCGATAAATTAATGTTCATCTCGCTTAGCCCAATAATCGAACCAGTGTGGTACATCTTTTTGCCTTGCATGTCATAAATATTAATCTCGTTAATTAATTGCCCAGTCGAATTAATATTTATCGCTTCAGTTGCTGGATTGGGGTAAAGCGTTATGCTTGCAAAATCATTATCTCCGGCTACGCCCGTTGCGCCTGCTACTGCAAAATTATCGATACCGATAGAGCCGCCCTGTCCAGAATGATATCTGATTTTAAATAGTGTGGACATTTCGTCCTTATACTCATTTAAACTAATTTGGAATCGTTTAAAATCCTCTCTGTTTGGATTAATCAAACCATCGGCAAGCTGCAAAGGATTATTCAACGGCTCGCTCGTCGTTTGCAAATCGTCGCCCGCTTTGCGGAATATTTCTTCGTAAGTCGCGCCGCAGTCTGTTGAAATCAAAATTTGTAAAGTATCGCTTGCAGTAAACTGCTTTTCGAAATAAGGCGGGCCCCACGTGTGGTAAGCAAAAGCTACATCTAATGTCAGAGCGGGATTAGCTATCGTGGACAAATCCAATCGCGGCGAAATCAAGTCCTCCGAATAGCCGTAGCTGTCAAAGTAAAGTAGATTGTTAAATGCCATTTGATATTCGTTAGATGGGTCGTCGGCAACTACATTAGGCATCCACGAAAAATTATTTCCCGACGGGATGAGCTGCCAGTCCTCTAAATCGCTCGTCATATCGAAAGTGTAAGGCACTGGCTCGCCATAGGCGCGCGAGTAGCCTGTCCACTCTATTTCACCTACTTCATATTCAGTTACCGCTTCATTATCAATTGAATCGGCAATGAAGTAATTATAAAAATAACCACTTTGAGGCATTACCATGTCGCCTAATTGAAAATTCAGTACTTGAAAAGGATCAACCGTGCCAACCCAAATAAAACTTGTTGTGTCCTCCGCTTCGTCAATCATTTTGAAATTGATAGTGCTTATTTGATTTTTGCCCACGTTTCTGAACGTTATAGTCGGATTTATAAATTCGGCACAAATATCGTGTGGAGCAGTTACGCTTAGCATTTCAACTCTTTTTTCGCCAAAATAAAGATCCTGCACTTTTCCCCAGATAGCGGACATCACGTGCGTAGGCGGCAAAGTGTGCCCCATCTCCTCGACTGGTCCGCCAAAGACGTGCCCGCCGTGTTTTATCAGTTTATGATAAAGCGTGTCGACGATTATTCTATACGTATAATCAATGTCGCCCCATATAATAACTGTCGGGATTTGAGGTGCATTTTGATAATCGAATATCTCATCGTTGTTCAGATCGCCTATGCCTTGTATAGCCGGCGTATTTAAAATAAGTCCGGCGAATTTTTCTGGAGTTCTAAGAGCAAGCCGCAAAGCACTGCGTCCGCCTAAAGAAAAGCCTTCAAGAAAAATTTTATTTTGGTCAATATTATATTTTGCCGACATATTTTCGATTACTAATGAAATAAATTCCTCATCATTTTCAGGAGTGAAAAAATCGCTTATGTTGTCATCGCCGCCATCAGGGAAAACCATTATAGTTTTTGGCATAATTGAGGGCCAGAGCTCTTGCTGAACAACTACCGCGCCAAAATTTGCGCCAGTGTCGCCCAAACCGTGAAGCCCGACAAGCAACTTATAAGTTGAGTCAGTTGAGTAATCCGTTGGGACGTAGCAGTAAAACTGCCGCATCTCGCTATTATATTCGAGCGAATCCAAAAAACTGCCCGTTCTTTGTGCTTTTGCTGGCATCGTAAACAACAATGCAAGTATTGAAGCCATTAAAATTATATAGTTTTTCATAAGACAACCATTAATTTATGATTAATATTAGTTAGTATTTTATGCAATTTACAAAACTTTAAGATAACAAAAAATATTTTTTTATGTTTTTATTCCTTAATTTTGTATAAAGTGGAAATTTAAAAAAGAATATCAAAAATTATATATATATGAAAAAAGTTATCGGTGTGTGTCTGGGGGCTTCCTCAGCTTCAATTGTACAATTAGAAGAGACTTCAAGTGGCGGAATATCAATAGTTAAAGCCAAAACTTTGGCTCATAACGGCAGCCCGATAGCTGTTGCTGAGCAATTGCTGTCAGAATTCCAAGCAGTAGGTCAGCCAGTTGTCTTCACGGGCAGAAAATTTAGAAATAGTGTAAATATACCTAACATAACCGAGCCGGAATCAACCGAGCTTGCGTTTAATTATTTTTACCCAGAAGGCTCGGGCTTTGAGGCTATAGCCTCGCTTGGCGGCGAAACTTTTATGGTCTATACTCTCGATGCACATGGGAAAATCTCAGACGTCATCACGAAAAATCAGTGCGCCGCTGGTACGGGCGAGTTTTTTTTGCAACAGATAAGCCGCATGGATTTGGATTTGGAACAAAGCCTCGCTATTGCCCGCGATGCTCAACCATTCAGAGTTTCGGGGCGCTGCTCGGTATTTTGCAAATCAGATTGCACTCACGCTTTGAACAAAGGCACGCCCAAAGAAGAAGTTACAGCGGGCTTAGCCCAAATGATAGCCGATAAAATTGAAGAATTGTTGAACAAAAAAGATTTATCCAAAATACTGCTCTTGGGCGGCGTTACAAAAAACGAGCTGGTTATGAATTTCGTTCGCAGCCGATTTCCTGAAGCCCAAACAATTGAGGAATCCTCATATTTCGAAGCTGTTGGAGCTGCACTTTTTGCTTTGCAAAACAATACTGAAAAAGTCAGTGGTTTAAGCGATATATTCACCAAGCATCGCAGTTCATTTGCATTCCACAAGCCGCTGAAAGATTTTTCGCATTTGGTGCATTTTGCCGAAGGTACTTCCCGCTCGGCTCATTCTGGCGAAAAGTGCATATTAGGTCTGGACGTCGGCTCTACCACTACCAAAGCCGTTATCATCAGCGAAGAGACAGAAGAAATCCTCGCAAAAGTTTACCTATATACGCACGGCAATCCAATAAAAGCAGCTCGCGAATGCTACGCGCAATTACTCGAAAAGCTCAGTGGCACGCCAATTAACATTGTCGGCATCGGCACAACCGGCTCCGGGCGGCACATTGCAGGCATTCACGCCGGTACTTTGGGCGTTATCAACGAAATTACCGCACACTCCACCGCCGCCGTAAAATTCGATCCCGAAGTCGATACAATATTTGAAATTGGTGGGCAAGATGCAAAATATACTTTCATTGTAAACCGCGTGCCAGCTGATTATGCAATGAACGAGGCTTGCTCTGCCGGCACGGGCTCATTTATCGAAGAATCCGCTTCCGAATCTTTGGGCGTAAAGGTTACGGAGGTCGAGCCGCTCGCCATGGCTGCGGGCAATCCGCCGAATTTCAGCGACCAATGCGCCGCTTTCATCAGTTCCGACATAAAAACGGCGCAGCAAGAAAATATAGCAAAAAATGATATTTTGGCTGGGTTAGTCTATTCTGTCTGCTTGAATTACGTGAACCGCGTTATGGGCAATCGTCCGCAGGGCAATAAGATTTTCATGCAGGGCGGCGTTTGCTACAACAAAGCTATACCTATCGCAATGGCTGCTCTTACGGGCAAAAAAATAATCGTGCCACCCGAGCCGGGGCTTATGGGCGCTTTTGGCGTAGCTTTGGAAGTTAAGCAAAAGCAACTTGCAGGTGTTTTGCCTCGCGGGGAATTTCATCTCGCTGAACTTGCCGCAAGGGAAGTAACAAGCCTGAAGCCTTTCGTTTGCTTGGGCGGCAAAGAAAAATGCGATTTGAAATGTTCTATTAATATGTACGAAATAGCCGGCAAAAAGTATCCTTTTGGCGGCGCCTGCGATAAATATTACTCGCTAAATCAAGGGAAAAATCGTAGCGTCGATGAATACGATTTCGTCGCTCGGCGTAATAGTTTACTCTATGAAAAATATGCGCCCAAATACGAAATAGCAGCCGATGCGCCGAAAGTCGGCATGAATAATTCATTCTATTTGCATACTCTTTACCCGCTATTCTATAATTTCTTCTCGAAATTAGGCTTAAGATTCATCGTTCCCCAGAAAATTGATGAGCGCGGATACGACCGCGAAATTTCTT
>JBBRJR010000094.1:0-9245 GCA_038218865.1 Kapaibacterium sp. (SeqCode)
TCAAATCGGGATAAGGCTTTCGGGCGTCAATTTCATTCCTAAGTATGACAAATTAAACCAGAAAGGTAAAAAGAGCAAAAAGAAGTCTAACGATTTAGATAATAATGATGTTACGATGAAAATAACTGTATCCGGATTTAAAAAGTTATAATTATTTTGAAAATTAAAAAAAAATATTTTGAAAATTAAAAATAATATGGTAAATTTGAACCATGAGAAGTACAACTTTAACAGCGAACATAAATATATCCTGCCGGGGCACCATCCGTGGCGGCTCTTTCTTGTCGTTGTGCTACTTTAGAAAATTATTGCTGCATTCCATCAAAATTTCCTCAGGCATCCCCGACGGCGTTATGTAAAGCAAATTTGCTTCTCAGAAGCGTAAAAATTTGCTTAGCACAAGGCGACAAAATTTTAGCGCGCAACATAACAGTTTTAAAAAACAAAAAACGGGAGCCAATTATGGGATATTACCCCCAAATTTATGTTAAACCAGAAGAAGTATTTAGCGAACTCAGCAATTACATCCTTGCTGATGGTTTCGATTTAATTCTTGATTTAGAAAAAAGCAAAGGAACACTTTTGCTTGAAGCCCGCACGGGCAAGCCATTCTTAGACTTTTTCACATGTTTTGCATCGATGCCGATAGGCATGAATCATCCTAAAATGATGGATGATCGTTTTGTGAATTACATTGGAAAAATCGCAGTCAATAAAATTGCCAATTCAGATTTATATACTGACGCAATGGCTACTTTTGTCAAATCATTTTGGGAATATGCCGTTCCCAAAGACTTCAAATATTCTTTCTTCATCGAAGGCGGCGCTCTTGCCGTTACCAATGCTCTGAAAGTAGCATTCGATTGGAAAGTGCAAAAGAACTTCGCTAGGGGCGCCAAAAGAGAACTCGGTACAAAGATAATCCATTTCAAGGAAGCATTCCACGGAAGGGACGGCTATACAATGTCTTTGACGAATACAGATCCTAAAAAAGTTAAATACTTCCCGAAATTTGACTGGCCTCGCGTTACGAATCCGAAGATGACTTTCCCGCTGAACGATGAGAATTTAGCGAAAGTTATCGAACTAGAAAAACAATCAATATCCGAAATTATGCAGGCTTTCGCTGACTATCCGAACGACATAGCGGGCATAATAATTGAACCAATCCAAGGCGAAGGCGGCGATAACCACTTCCGTCCTGAATTTATGCAGGCGCTAAGGAAAATCGCAGACGAAAACGAAGCTCTGCTCATCTTCGACGAAGTGCAAACAGGCGTTGGCTTGACCGGTTCAATGTGGGTATATCAGCAATTAGGCGCAACGCCCGACATACTTTGCTTTGGCAAAAAGATGCAGGTTTGCGGCATAATTGCAACAGACAGAGTAGATGACATAGACACCAACGTATTCAAAGTCTCGAGCAGGATAAATTCTACTTGGGGCGGCAATTTGGTCGATATGGTTCGCTCGACAAGATATATGGAGATTATTCATGAAGAAAACCTTGTGCAAAACGCAGTTGTTTTGGGCAAAGAACTTCAAGATAATTTACAAGAGAAGCAACTAGAACATCCTAATTTAATATCCAACTTACGCGGTCGGGGCTTGTTCAGAGCTTTCGATTTCAATACAGCTGAAAATCGCAATAATTTCACGCGATTATGTTTCGAGGAAGGATTAATGATATTGCCTTGCGGAGAGAAATCGATGCGATTTAGGCCCCCACTTAATCTTAACTCGGCCCAGCTTACTGATGGAATGGATATTGTAGGTAAAGTTCTAAAACGTATTTAGTTACCTTTTCAAATAGTTTCCGTAACCTGACAAAGATTTTTGACAAGTTTAATATATTTTATGATTACCGGCTTTCGGATTGTTAGCTTAGTCCTTTTGAATTTTTTAAAAGCTTTTTTTGAAGCTTTGAAAAAACAATTTTCTAAATGCAAACAATACACAATCCCCTTGCCGAAAGCCGTTAATCTTTTTTTTGGAACGAATTAGTCGCGTGAGCGATGAACCATTTCGTTTGGTAATTCTATCGAAAGCTCGATAAAGCCTACTACGTCACCGGGCAAAGAATAGGGCGCCTGATAGATGAGCTTTTTTTTGCCTTGCTTTGAAATAGTATAAACATTAGTCTCTTTTGCGGCTTTCATCTCTCGCAATTTCACGCAGGATTTTTCAGAGTGGCACGCCAAAAGGTCTTTACCAATTAAATCCCCTCCGCCATAATTTGAAAATGTAGCTTGGGATTTCTCGTTCATATAAGTGATAGTCCAGTTCTCGTCGCAGATTGTAACCGCTATGTCCAGACCGTCGATGACTTCATTAATCAATTTAGTTTTTCATCATTTGTTAAAATTAGTTTCTCCAAAGTTAAGTTATTTTTGGGAAATATAAAAACAATTAAAATTAATAAAAACAATCCGAAATTTTCTAACAATTTGGGTAAGCCCACTGTTTGCTCTGCAATCTTAGAATAGCAGCCACAATTGATGTCCAAACCACGCGCCCAAGCCACTCCGACGAATATATTAAAGAGCAAGACCAGACTGCCGATTATTGCGGCATTAGCCCGCAAGCGAATGCCGGCGATAAAAAATAATCCCGTCAAAAGCTCAATCCACGGCAAAATAATAGCCGTCAAATTAATTAAAAATTCAGGCAACATCCGGTAGTTTGCTATTTCTTTTGCAAAATAAGCGGGATCGGTTATCTTACCGACGCCGACTATGACGAACATTGAGCCGACGACGAGCCTTGCCACGAGTGAGACATAATCATTTCCGAGTAATTTCTTCATACAAAAACCTAAAATTCAGGAAAATTAATATGACACAAAATAGGTGATAATATTGTTTTGGGTTTTGGGCATTGGGAAAGAAAAGTTTACGGTTATCAGTGGTCGGTTGTCGGTGGGAAAGGCATGGAAAGAAGGCGTTGGGCATTAGGCTTTAGGTTATGGTCAAAGAAAGTAGTATATAGTGTTTGGGATAGCTGCCGCAATGTTGGTTTCGATACGCTTCGCTACTTTAGCCAGCGAAGAAAGGGATTTATTCCAACTGCTTACTATGTTTTTTCTTCTTCGCTTTTCCTAACGCCCAATGCCTACCACCCGCAACCTTTCTTCCCCTGCCTTTCACCGAAAACCGACCACCGGAAACTGAAAACTATTCAACATTCTGTTAATATCAAATATTACCCGTTAAATTAAGAAAAGTAAAATAATATTTTGCAAATAAGTGAAAAAGTGTTAAATTTGTAGTTCTATAATTTTAAATACGTTAGAAATAACAAGCAAGGCTATTAAAATAAACAAACCAGGAGACAACATGAGCGTACGCCGTGTATATGAAACAACAGTTATAATCAATGCCGCATTGGAAGATCAAGACATTGATGCTGTAATCTCCAAAATATCGAACTATATTGAAAACCATGGCGGAGAATTAGCCGAGACCAACAAATGGGGTCGCCGTCGTCTTGCTTATCCGATAAACAAAAAGTTCAACGGATACTATGTGCATTTGGTTTTCACAACAGTTCCGAGCGTCGTTCCAGTATTGGAACGGTTCTTAATTTTGGAAGATACAGTTTTGCGCCACCTTACATTGCTATTGCCGGATAAACTCCGCGATTTGCGTCGTGAAAAAGCATTGGCGGAAGGCAAAGTAGGCGAAGGAACATCCGTTTCGAGCGGACTTGACGAGCCGAGAGAAAATACAAGAAGACCACAGCGGGAATACTCGAAACCTGCCTACAAGCAAATTACAAACGAAGTTGAAACTGCCGAAAGCGAAAGCAAAGAGCAAGTTTCCGAATAATTATTTTATAAGTAAAAATACAGGATAAAAAATGAAAATCATACTTCGTGAAGATGTTGATAAACTCGGTAGAATCGGCGATACTATAAACGTAAAAGACGGATACGCACGTAACTACTTGCTTCCAAGAGAATTAGCTTACCAAGCTACTGCTGGCGCTATGAAACGCCTCGAATTTGAAAAACGTCAAATCGACAAACGCATAGAAAAAGCTAAAGGCGTTGCCGAAGAATTGGCTGTGAAAATTGCAGACGTTCAAGTCAGTATCCAAATGAAAGTCGGCGAAGAAGGCAAGCTCTACGGCTCGGTTACTCAGCAAATGATTGCTACCGAACTCGTTAATCGCGGCTTCGATGTCGATAAACGCCACATTATAATCGAAGATCCGATTAGAACACTCGGTATCTTCGATGTAAAAGTACGTCTCCACCCGGAAGTTATTCCGCAGCTTAAAGTTTGGGTTATCAGCGAAGATTAATTATCATTCGCAAGCCCCCGACAAAATATCTTTATTTTAAATGCGTTCTAATAATTTTAATTGTTGGAACGCTTTTTTTATGAAAACAATATTTATTACCGGTGGGACAGGATTTGTTGGCTCTTTTCTCATCCCGAAGCTGATTGAAAATGGGTACAAAATAATTCTTTCCTCTCGCAGCAAAAAAGATTTACCTTTTGCTGAGGTCGAGACAGTAGATTTTTTAAAATTATCGCTCGCCGATCAAACGAAAATTATTGAAAAAAGCGACGGCATAATTAATTTAGCCGGAGCCTCAATAGCAGACGGCAAGTGGACGCCCGAAAGAAAAAAGATACTCATAGAGAGTCGCGTTGATTTTACCCAAGCAATCGCCACCGCAATCGACCAAGCTGAAAAAAAGCCGGACGTATTTATTTCAGCCTCTGCAGTCGGCTACTATGGCGACAGAAACGATGAAGTACTAACCGAAAGCGCCTCGCCCGGCAACGACTTTTTGGCTGATTTATGCAAAAAGTGGGAGCAAGCCTCCGAAATAAAGACACTCGAAACTCGGCGAGTGAACCCGCGAATTGGGATTGTTTTGCACGGCAAGCACGGAGCGCTCGCAAAGATGCTGACGCCGTATCATTTTTTTGCAGGTGGCCCCTTAGCAAGCGGCTCGCAGTATATGCCTTGGGTGCATATAGATGATTTAGTTGATATGTTTGTTTTCACTTTGGAAACGAGCAACTTAAAGGGAGCTGTGAATTTCACGGCGCCGCAACCGGTTACTTCGAGTGAATTTGCCAGCGAAATTGGCAAAGTACTAAATAGACCATCTTTTTTCAAAGTTCCGGAATTTGCATTAAAGATGATATTAGGCGAGGCGGCTATGATGGTAACTCAAGGGCAGCGTGCAGTGCCGCGAAAGCTAGAAGAAAACGGTTATAATTTTATTTATTCGAATTTGCAAAAAGCTCTAAATAATTTATTGGGGAGATAATTTATTGTTTTTTTTTGGAAAATAAGAAACTAATTTGTAAATTTGTAAGATATGTTTCGATGGAATTTGAAAAATGTTAAAGGTTAGAATACACGGGATAAAAGACGGACTTCATGATATATGTGAAGACGAGCCTGTATCAAATATTTTGGACATAATGCCGGAGTTTTTCGGCGACGTCCACTTCGAGGGAAAGCTTAGGAAATTAGGCAATAGATTCACTATAACGGGTTTTGCCGAGGCAAAAGCCAAGCTCATTTGCGATATATCCTTAGAAGAATACGAAGAAACAATTTCGAGCGAGATAAGCATTTCTTTTTTGCAAGATACAGTGTTATTCAATCTGCAAAAAGATGCAATCGACGACCCGAAAGCTGAGCGAGTAGTCCACGATGACGATGAATTTTTCGATTTGACTACGGACATAAAAGAGCAACTGGCAGTGGATTTGCCAATGAAACGCATATCGCCCGAGCTGCGAGGCAAAAGCTTCGAGGAGATTTATCCGGAGCTTGCTGGCGGAAATGACGAAAAAATTGATGATGATATAATAGAAGGCGACCCACGTTGGTCGGCACTGAAAAATTTGAAATTAAATTAGTTTATTTAAATTTAAGGAATACCAAAAATGCCTAATCCTAATCGTAAGTTCTCGAAATCCAGACGCGATAAACGCAGAACTCACTACAAGGCAGTTGCAGCACAGACAACTATCTGCCCAAATTGCGCCGCAGCTAAGTTGAACCATACTGCTTGTCCAGAATGCGGATATTACAACGGTCGCAAAGTTGACTAAAGTCGGCTTTGTTAGTTACCTAAAATATTTCTCCATTTGAGGAAAAAATGTCGGAACCGGTAAATACAAAGAAGATTACAATTGCACTTGATGCAATGGGCGGAGACTTTGCACCTAAGAATGAAATCGAAGGTGCAATTTTAGCTTATAAGGAAAAACCTGCGGGTAGCGATTTTGAGATTATTTTTGTCGGCGATGAAAATAAAATCAACCCAGAACTTGCGGGCAAAGTTACTTATGGTCTAAAATATACTATCGTCCATACAAGTGAAGTGATCACCATGAGCGATGACCCCGTAGCGGCTTTAAAAAGCAAGCGTGGGTCTTCTTTGTACGTGGCAGCAGAAATTCATGCCAAAGGGCAAGCTGACGCCTTTGTTTCCGCTGGAAATACAGGTGCTATGCTATCTATTTCTACAACGCTATTAGGCAGGATAAAGGGCGTAACGCGTCCGACAATAGGAACATTTATGCCGACAGTTAACGATACGCCAGTGTTTTTGCTGGACGTAGGAGCTACTGTCGATATGAAAGCGCGCTTTTTATATGAATTTGCCGAAATGGGAAATATATACGCAAAGCAGTTTATCGGAATAGAAAATCCCCGCATTGGTTTGCTCAATATCGGCGAAGAGCCGACGAAAGGGACAGATGTCCTGAAAGAAACTTATACTCTATTGCAAAAGGCGGATTTAAATTTCATCGGCAATATAGAGGGACGCGATATTCTTATGGGCGCAGCAGATGTCGTTGTTTGCGATGGCTTCACGGGCAACGTAGTGCTTAAATTTGCCGAGAGCTTCACTGGTATTTTGAAATCAAAAGTTAAAAATTACGCATATAAAAATATGATAAATAAGCTGCGAGTAGCTTTGATGGCGCCGACTCTTAGGTCTATTTTGTCGGATTTTGACTACCAAAACTACGGCGGAGTGCCGCTTTTGGGCGTCAACGGCGTTGTTATCATCGGGCATGGCAAATCCAGCCCGAAAGCAGTTAAAAACATGATAATTCGCTCGCAAGAATTTATAAAAAACGATGTCAATTCGAAAATCGAAAAGGCATTAGAACCAAAAAACGTTACTTAAATTAATAAAAAATATAAAATTATGACAGCTACTATAACTTCGATTGCTCATTATCTTCCTCCGGATATTTATACAAATGAATATTTTGAGAAATATCTCGAAACGAGCAACGAATGGATTATGACCCGCACAGGTATAGCCGAGCGGAGATTTGCCAAAAGTGGCGGCACAAGCGATCTTATCGTTCCCGCTGCCAAAGAATGCATCGAAAAACGTGGCATTTCTCCCGATGAAATTGATTGCATAATTGTTTCGACAGTTACGCCTGATCACTTTTTCCCTTCGACAGCCGCACTTGTGCAACACAAATTAGGCTTGAAAAACGCATGGGGCTTTGATTTATCCGCTGCTTGCTCTGGATTTATATTCGGCTTGGCTAATGCAGCTGCTTTGGTTGAAAGCGGCATGGCAAAAAAAGTTTTGCTTTGCGGAGCGGACAAAATGAGTTCCATCGTGGACTTTAGCGACAGAAACCAAGCCATTCTTTTTGGCGACGGCGCCGGTGTTTGTATTGTTGAAAAATCTGATGATGATGAATATGGATTACTTGACCAAGTACTGCGCATCGACGGCTTTGGCGGACAATACCTGCACATGGTGGCAGGCGGCAGCGCTCACCCATCATCGCATGAAACTATCGACAACAAACAACACTATATCGTGCAAGACGGCAAAAACGTATTCAAACACGCAGTAGTCGGCATGGCAGATGTATCGGTAGAAATTATGAAAAGAAATAATTTGACTAATGCCGACGTAGCTTGGCTCGTCCCGCATCAGGCAAATTTAAGGATTATATCGGCAACTGCTGAACGCATGGGCATCTCTCCCGACCAAGTTATGATAAATATACAAAAATACGGCAATACGACAAGCGGTACAATCCCGATTTGCCTTTCCGAATGGAACGACGCCGGCAAAATCAAAAAAGGCGATAATTTAATTCTTTCCAGCTTTGGAGCAGGTTTTACTTGGGGATCGATTTATCTTCGCTGGAATATGAATAAATAATTTGAAAATATAAGATAATAAATAAAATATATGAAAACAGCACTTTTATTTTCCGGACAAGGCTCGCAATATGTTGGCATGATGCACGACCTCTACGAGAATTCGCCCAAAGCAAAGGAATTAATCGATTCAGCAGATGAAATATTAGATTTCTCGCTAAGCTCGATTTGCTTTGACGGACCTTTGGATACTTTGAAACAAACGCGATACACACAGCCAGCTATATTTTTGCATTCAGCAGTACTTTTCGAATTGCTGAAAGATAACCTCGTTTTTGAAGCGACTGCTGGGCATTCCGTCGGCGAGTACGCCGCTCTTTACGCTGCGGGCGTTTTGACTTTCGAGTCAGCGCTGAGGCTCGTTGCTTTGCGTGGCGCTTTGATGTATTCGGCGGGCGAGGAATTGCCCGGTACGATGTTCGCAGTACTTAGTTTGGACGATGAAAAGATTAACGCAGTTTGTGAAAAATTGAATACGAATGACGACGGGAATGTTGTTGTACCGGCAAATTTCAATTCGCCAGGTCAGGTAGTCGTTTCTGGGTCAGCTCAATTTTTGCGCGATAATATTGGCGAATTTAAAGCAGCTGGCGCAAAATTAGTAAAAGAATTAGTCGTGAGTGGAGCTTTCCACTCGCCACTAATGAAGCCCGCACAAAACGAACTCGAGAAAGCAATTAATTCAATTGATTTTTCAGAAGCTCGCGTGCCGGTTTATTCAAATGTTTTGGCTCGACCGCTGACTGATGCGGAAGAAATAAAAAATGCACTCATTAGCCAGCTTACTTCGCCCGTGCTTTGGACGCAATCGCTCCAAAAAATGAAGGAAGACGGCTTCGGAAAATTTATCGAAATCGGTCCGGGTCAAGTTTTGCAAGGACTTGTAAAGCGAACACTTACGGAAGTAGAGATGCAAGGCTTCGATAAATTTACAGATTTAGAAAAAATATAATTGATAATAAACTATAAAGTGATATTATGGAAAGATTTACAGGAAAAATTGTAGTCGTAACTGGCGGCTGTCGCGGCATTGGCAAAGCAATTGTCGAAAGATTTGCAAG
>JBBRJR010000095.1:0-9133 GCA_038218865.1 Kapaibacterium sp. (SeqCode)
TTTTGCAGGAATATTTCTATGCAGACTATGGTAATCTTGCGAAAGTAATTGGCAGATATTCTGAATATCTTAAAAAACTCAATAATAATGATGGCGAAAAATGGAAACTGAATATGAAGGCGGACTGTTCCCAAGAAACAAACAATTTCACGATACAATTTAAAAAAGTGTATGATTTTGTAACAGAAGGAATAGAAGCTCAACCACACAATCCTTCCGAAGGTTCTGAATCATCGAAAGGTTAAAGGCTCTTCACGGCTTTTTTCTTACTCATCGGATGAGTGACTAAGCATTTAGCTATTTCTAATTTTATTCATAAAAAATAGGAACTTTCAAAAATGACAAAACAAAATGTGTTCAATTTCATAGACAAAGAGTATTCCGATTGGAAACCACTCAAAGACGACGACTTGAATATAGCTGATATGATAGAATATGATGTTATTGCAGAAATTATGCGATATTCCTTTGAAAATAATTTGGAATTACCCGGCTACGACCTCAAAGAAGTATTTGCGTTTATAGACCGCGACATTGATGCAGAGGATTACGACCCCGACGATGTCGATTTCAGTTTATTTGATATATACTGCGATATAGCACTTAAAATGGATCAAGACGAAATGGCTGTTCCGGCAGAATTTTCAGAAGTACGATTTTATTTCGAAAAACTATTTTGGCCCGATTGGGAGCAATCTTGAGATAATGTATGACAGACATATAATCGCTTCTGGATAAAGAAATTCTTTGATATGCGTGGGTTATAGATATATAATCCCTTTGGGATAAAAAAAACTACCCCGAAGGGGTTATATGTCTATAACTCGGCGTGCATTCTTTAGGCTTTTTACCACTAAGTGGTTATACATAATCGCTTTGCGATAATAATTATGCTAACCAAGAAGCACTTGCAAGAAAGGGCGAACCGCAGTTCGCCCCTCGTAATTTCATTCTCTGTTGCCTTCAGCCTAAAGTCTAATGCCTTTTCACCGACCACTGACTACCGACCACCGAAAACCTTACTTCCCTGACGTCTGACACCTGCTTACTCCATTTCTTCGATGAGCCGAACGCCGATATTGATGGCGCCTTCTAAGGCTGTGCCTTTCGGCTCGACCAACTCCAAATCTGGATGGGCGTTTATTTCGTCTTTCAAAAGACCTGCGAGCAAAGTACCGGCGTCAATTATGCCGCCCATTAGTGCTACTTTCACGCGTTTGCCCTTGTAGCTTGGCAAAAGCGCGACGGGAAGTTCCAAAAGGTGTTTTGCCGAACGCTTGATAATATTGAGGCAAACGTCGTCGCCTTCAACTGCGCATTCCATTACCGCTGGCGTCAAATTGTGATACTCAAAAGAGCCGTCATTGTAGGCTTTGACAATAGTTCGCGGATTTTTTAAATCAATAATTGATGAAAATTCGGGAATTCTTTGTGTCATTTTAGTTGCTTTGCCGCGCCCGTCCAAAGCTCGAACGACGGCGGTCAAGCCTTCGCGACCAATCCATGCGCCGCTGCCTTCGTCGTCTAACTCAATGCCCCAGCCTCCGCAACGGACTAATCCGCTTTTGCCGACGCGTCCCAAGCCGATAGAGCCTGTGCCGACGATTGTGATTATTCCATGCTCTCCCGCGAAAGCGCCCTCGAGGGCAAGCTCGGCATCGCTTGTAACTATAAGGTCGTTGAACTTTACGCCAGCGGCTCTGCCCAAGGTTTTGAGGAGCTGTTGCGAACGTTTTTTCTCTTCTTCCAGCCATACGCCCGCGAGCCCTACCACTACAGCATCTAATTCAGAAATATCTATTTCGGCTTTATTGCATAATTCCAATATTACATTCAGTGTTCGCTCGCAGGATTCGCCGACTCCGACAGAGCCTATTCTCGAACTCCCGCTTTTAGCTTCGGCAACTACCTTGTTTTCTCTTTGCAAAATGCCTCGAGTGTGAGTGCCGCCGCCATCTATACCGATTAAAGTATAATCATTTTTTACTTTCATTGATGAACCTAAAGTGTTAAATAAATCCGCAAAACTAATTGCAATTATTATGCCATTAAACTCATCAAAAATGAGAATAATATTTGCAATTATTTGTTTGCCGTCAAATCCACATCAAACACAATTTCGTCCTTAATCATCTTGTCGCCCAAATTCTCAAAGAAATTGCCTGAGTTAAATTTTATATCCCAAAGCGTGCGGTCGATGGTTATCTTAGCTTTTGCCGAAGCCCAAGAGCCTTTGCGCACAACGCGTACCGGAAATTTTATCAAATTTGTTTTGTTCCGAATTTTCAAATCACCTTCGATTGTATAGTTTGGTTCGCCAGTTTTTGCATCCCCTATCGGAGTAATTTTCGTTATGCTGAAATAAGCTTCTGGAAAGCGCTCTACAGCGAAAAAATCATCTGATTTCAAATGTCCCTCAAGCTTTGCTTTGCCTTCGTTTTCTTTTAAATCCAGCGAATGCAGCGTTTGCATGTCAATCGCAAAATTGCCGCCAATTAAATTGTTATTGTCAAAGCGAAGTTCGCCGCCCTTCAAATAAACTTTGCCCCAATGGCTGCCAATAACCTTTTCGCCTTTCCAATTCAAATAGCTTTTGACTATGTCCACTTTTAAATCTTCTTGGGATTGCGCCTGAGCAAAGCCAAATAATAAAGCGATTGAAAAAATTAGATATTTCATAAAAAACTCCTTATAAAATTATAAATCATTAGTCTTGCCTAAACAATGAATAAAATGAAGTATCAGCGTTATTATTATTGTTTTTATGTATTTTAATAGAATGTTGATTTACTAATAATAGCAGTTTTGAGGCTGCCCCGAAAGTGGGAATCCATTGTTTTTTAAGTCGCTTGCAAAGGCATAGATTTCCGCGTTCGCGAGAATGACAAGAAAATGCTATTTAATCAACAGTATGTTAGTAAATTTTTAATCGACAATTTTGATATTGTCGATACTTGCCAAAAGCCTTAGGCGATTAGTAAATTTGTGGAGCTGATCGACGTCCTCGACTTCTATATCAACGACAAGGCTCACGCCTTTTTTGCCCATATTCTGCATACCGGTACTCGCAACTATCAGCGAATTGTCCGCTGCTTCGTTAGCGAAATCGGCGAGCATTTTAGCGTAATTTGTGCCGAAAATTTTCAACTGCACTCTTTGAAGTGACGCACCGCTGCCCCATTCGGCGAGCTTCAAATTATCGATGTCTATTCCATCGGCGGCGACATACGGGCAATCCTTGCGGTGTATTTTAATTTCACTGCGCCGAGTAACGTAAGCGATTATTTCCTGCCCCTTGATTGGGTGGCAACATTTAGCTATGCGTGTTTCTATTCCGCCCAAGCCTTCGACTGTGATTTGCGGACCTAATTTTTTTAAATTTATCTTGGATTTCGCCGCTTCTTTGGCTAAAATGCTTTTTTCAAATGCTTTTGGGTATATTTTTTTGAGTAATGTAAGTGTACATTTTGTATTGCCGTTAGCTATTGACCAAAAGAAATCTTCCGGCGCGTCAAAGCCCATTTTGACTGTCGAAGAGCGAAAGACGGTGTCTTCGTCGAAGCCGTTAATCTTTGATTTGTTATCTTTTTTGATGCGTTCCCAATTCTTTTTGCCGCTGTCTATCATCAAATCTCGCTCGTTATTTTTGAACCAGCGGAGGATTTTCGAGCGGCTGCGAGCAGACTGCACAAATTCCAGCCAATCTCGCGAAGGCTTGGCGGAGTTGGAAGTGATGACTTCGACTACGTCGCCGCTTTTGAGTTCTGTTTTTAAGCGGGCGAATTTCCCGTTTACTCTCGCTCCGGTTACTTTGTAGCCCAGATCGGTATGCACGGCAAAGGCAAAATCAATTGGCGTAGCTTTTTCGACGAGCGAAACGATTTCTCCTTTCGGCGTAAGAACGTGTATGTAGTCGCTTTTCATCTCATTTTTGAGATTTTCAAACAGCTCGACTGGATTTTCAAAGTACTCGTCATTATCCAAAAATTCTTTTAGCTTTTTTGTCCAAAGCTCGTCTTTGCCCTTATTGCCTTCTTTATATGCCCAATGTGCCGAGCTGCCGTATTCGGCTTCGATGTCCATTTCGACAGTACGGATTTGGATCTCGAATTTATCGCCCTCGTTATTGTGGACAGTGGTTTGTATGGAGCGGTAGCCGTTTGGTTTTGGGTAAGTTATCCAATCGCGAAACCGCTTTTCGATTGGTATGTATTTACTGTGAATTTTGCCCAATATCAAGTAGCACTGCTCAGGCGTAGTGGTTATAATCCGCAATGCCATTAGGTCGTGTATGTTTTCGATAGTCGTATTTTGATTTTTTAATTTTCGATAAACGCTGTAAGGTCTTTTCACGCGATATTTTATTACGCCCGGCACTCTACTTTCTTTCAAATGCTCGGCGATGTGGTATATCATAGTTTTCAGCTTTCGCTCGAGTGCGGCGCGGCGAATTTCAATAGCTTTGTGTATTTTTTTATAATCCGCCGGATGTATTGCCTTAAACGAATAATCCTCCATCGGCTGGTAAATTTTACTTATGCCGAGACGGTGGGCGATTGGGGAATAGAGGTAAAGGCATTCCTCAGCGATAAGTTTTGTTTCGCCGGTGTTTTTATGAACGACGGATTTAAGCGTTATCAATCTTTCGATGAGTTTGATAATTATAAGCCGCAAATCGTCGGTTATTTCGATGAAAATTTTGCGCAAGTCCATAATGCGCCGCTGAGTTTCTGGCATCGTAACGCGGCTAATTCGATTAAGCAAAAGCAAGCTCGAGACTACGCTTTTGCCTAATTTACTTTCTATTTCCGAAAGCACCGACGGGTTATCAGTATCGGCTTTTATCAAAAAAGCCACAGCTGACATCTCGACGCCTAATTTGAATTGAACTGCAAAATCATACATTTCCCGAGCAAAATTAAAATCTTCTTCCGAATAAAAATCTTTCGCAATCGCTTCGAATCGAGGCTTGTTTTCCATGCTTTTATATTTTTAAATTAATTAAATTAATAACTTTATTACGTTGATATTAAGTCGAAAAATTAAAATCTTTTTTGGTAAATGTGGCAATACGGCTTTTTGCCCGTTTTTTCGTAATAATCCTGATGGTAATTTTCAGCTGGATAAAACTCAGTCGCCGGCGTTAATTTTGTTGCAACCTTGTATCCTTTTTCGATTAATTTATCGATCAGCTTTTGAGCGATTTCCTTTTGCTTTTCATTTGTATAGAAAATTTCGGAGCGGTACTGGTCGCCGATGTCTGGACCTTGCCGATTTACTTCTGTAGGGTCGTGTACCTCAAAAAATAATTTAGCAAGCGTTTCGAAATCTGTTTTCTGGGGATCAAATTCCACGAGTATAGCTTCGGCGTGTCCAGTCGAATGGCTGCAAACCTCTTCATACGTCGGGTTCTTCGTCTTTCCGCCAATGTAGCCTACGGTTGTACTCAAAACACCGTCTATATTTTTATAATAATACTCAACGCCCCAAAAGCAACCGCCTGCAAAAATAGCCGTTTCCGTTTTTTTTATGTCTTTTTTCGCAACAAATTTCATGGAAATGGAATTAACGCAATGCCGCGTATTTTTCTCGGTCAATCGCTCGCCTTCGAAGACGTGACCTAAGTGTGCACCGCAGCTGTTGCACTGAATTTCGGTACGCTTTCCGTCTGCATCGGGAACTTTTTTGATAGCGCCAGCAATTTCATCATCAAACGAGGGCCAGCCGCAACCGGAATTAAACTTATCGGTTGAGTTATAAAGTGCTTCGCCGCACTGCTTGCAAAAATATGTACCTTCTTCAAAAAAATCGTCATATTTGCCTGTAAAAGGGCGCTCTGTGCCTTTGTTCAAAATTACTCTTTCTTCTTCAGGCGTCAATTTTGTATTTTTCATGGGTTTTTCCTCCGAATTGCAAGAATAAAAAGACATCAACATTACAATAGCTAAAAGAAATCTTTTCATATATGCCTCTAATTATAAATATAGTAATTAGAAACGAAAAAACAAATAAATTATTTTTAATTTAGCAGTAGAGAGGTAGGAAGGAAGTTTTCGGTTATCGGTCTCCAGTTATCAGCAGTCTGTAAAGGCAGAAAGGCAATTTCTGAACCACTGATTAACCTGATTTATTTGATTAAGAATGATTAAGAAAGTTTTTACCATCTGCTTGAGCTGTAGGGGCGAACGGCTGTTCGCCCAAAATATTAGATGGAGTCCACCTCGAAGGTGTGCCACATCTAAGAAAAAAAAAGTGAATAATACGATACATTACCATTATTTAACTCCTACGGAGTAGGGAAGGCATTTGGCTTTGGGAAAGCAAAGTTGTGACGCATGCGTAAGCCATAGCAATATACACGTATCTTGCTCCCTCTCCTTTGGGAAGGGTCGGGGAAGGGTTCTTTGTTTCCGGTGGTCAGTTGCCTATATTCTGTCTTTCCCTCAGCCCAAAACCTATCGCCTTCCGCCCGAACAAACCACTATCAGCGTTAGGTCGTCGTATTGCTGATTATTTGTGGAGAAATCTGTAACTTCATCGATGATGCTTTCAATAATATTTTCAGCTGGCAATCTCAAATTGCGTAGTAGGCAGGCTTCTAATCTTTCTGTGCCATATTCTTCATGCGTGTCGCTCATCGATTCGGTTATGCCGTCTGTATAAAGGAGCAAAACGTCGCCTGTGGCTATATCGACAACGCCCTCCAAATATTCGTCATTGTCCTCTAAAACGCCTAATATCAATCCGCCATCGGTAAGTTGCGACATGCTTCTTGTTTCCGAATTAAACAGCACAGGCGGATTATGCCCCGCATTGATATAATTAAAACGAGCAGTTTCGGTGTCCAGCACGCCAATAAAAAATGTAATAAATTTATCGCTCGAAGTGTTCGAATAAATTAAATTGTTCAGCTTGAATACGAGCTCAGGCAAAAGCAAATTCATCGGTGCGAGCACGCGCAAAGCAGCTTGTACGTTTGCCATGATAAGCGAAGCGGGCATGCCCTTGCCGGAAACGTCAGCAATCGCCACAAGGATTTTCGTCTCGCTCAAAGCGATGAAATCAAAATAATCGCCGCCGACATGCCGAGAAGGCAGGCTTTTTCCCGCTATGTCAAACCCTGGCAGGTTCGGCATTTCCTTTGGCAACAAATTTTTCTGAATTTCGAGCGCAAACATTAATTCGTTTTCAATGCTGATTTTGATGAGCTCCTCTTGGAATAGCCGCTCGTTTTCGAGAGAAGCCATAGCGGTATTGCCTAAGGCGGATATAAAGTGCAGCTTTAAGTCATCAAACTGAACATAGCCCATGCTTTTGCCAATAAGCAGTAAACCCTTAGTTTTGCCTTGCACAATCATAGGGGAAACAATAGTCGCCTCGGGAAAAATAAATCGTATTTCCTCAGGTATATCATCATTTTGGGCAAGAGAAGTAAATATATCTTTGTCTTTGAGAAATAGCTTCCCGTTTAATTTACCGTCCTCAAATCGATTTATTAACGGCTCGAAATATTGGTTGTTTACGTCGATTAATACCGCAAATCGATTGACCATTAGCTGCCCCATTAGGTGCAACGACAGCATTTTTATAATTTGCTCGCGAGACAAAAGTGTGCTGAAATCCCGCGTTACCTCGAAAAGCGTGGTCAAAAGTTGGTTTCGCTGATCGGTCTTTAATTTTTCAGCTAAAAGTCCGTTGTGCGAACGAGCATTTTGCAAAGCGTTTGCTGTGATTTGCGTTAGCAGCTCGGCATAGCGCAGTTCTTCCGAGCTTAATGGCTCGGCAATTTTGCCCTTTAAGCCTAATCGATTATTTAAGCAGATTAATGCAAATATTTTTTTATTAAATGAGACTACGAAAACGGTTTCGTGGCTTGTTTTATTCAGACTTGAGATGTAATCAATGAATTCGTCATAATCCCCGATGGGGAAAGGCGTTTTGCCCGGATCGGCTCCCTTGAACAATATTGTGCGTAATGTATTATTGTCATTAACCAACACATAGCCGCGAGCAAATCGAAGTTTGCCCATAAGGCTCAAAAGGGCAGAATTATAAATCTTGAGTTCGTCTGTCAGCTCATTGAGATTGGCGCTCAAATTTAGCAGAGAATCAAGATTTATGATTGCAGGATTGACGGCTTCTTTTTTTAGTAAAGCGGCGTTATCCATGTCGTACCGCGCCCGATAGGTGTTTCATATACTTTCCTGCCGGTTATATTGTTGCAGACTACTGCTTTTTGCCCGATGGCGGCGTCGCCTGAAAGGGCTATGATTAATCCTTTGTAATTATTATTGGCGACGAACGAATATTCGTATTTTCCGACGTTAGAAACAGTAGTTCGTGTCCGCAAATTTACTTTCAAAAAATCTTTTGCAAGAGGGATGAATGCCCAATCTTTATTGGAGATAGCAAGCGAAAGCGGGACGGCGTCGAGTGCCGATATGGAGCTTGTGCCAATTGGTGTTTCTTTCAAAATATTGCGTGTAGCGACGTCGATAAAAGTAGCCATAGCTGGCGATTTATCCTCGGGAGATAACCCTTTGCCGCTGCCGCGCGAAACAACAAAGCATTCGCTGCCGTCTGCATTTATGCCAATAAAGCAAGGAGAAGGAGCTACGTTTATTGTAGCTTCCAATTGGTAAGTCCGAGAATCAATTACGGAAACTGTGCCTTCGCCTTCGTTTGCAGTAAAAATTTGATTGCCTGAGGAAACTATTCCTACTGGATTTGCGCCCACTGCAATTTGCTTAACTACAGAAAAATTTGTCAAATCCACAAGAGAGACCTTGTTGGATTTGCCGTGAGTTACGTAGGCGTCTGTTGCGTTGGCAAAGCAAATATCTGTTGGCTCCAAGCCTTGCGTTCTGAAATCAATATATGTCATAAAGCGAAAATTTGCTCTATTTAGGACCATAATTGCATTTAATTTTGGCAAAAATACATAAATATCATCGCGAAAAACTACTATTTTACCAATAGAATCGGGAACATGCGATCTGTTTGTAGTTAGGAAAACGTCTTCGTCCAGCACCTCGGATTTGTTTAAATCCATGTATTTAAGCGAGCTGCCTTCGGGCGTATTCACCGCCAGAAGAGCTTTATGAGTATCATTGTAATTATCGATAACTTTTTC
>JBBRJR010000096.1:0-9092 GCA_038218865.1 Kapaibacterium sp. (SeqCode)
AATCATCGTATTGGCATTTGGAATATCGATGCCCGATTCAATGATTTTGGTCGCGAAAAGCATGTCGAATTTTCTATCGGTGAATTTCTCCATGACCCGCTCGAGCTCGGTGGTATTCATTTGCCCGTGGGCTATGCCGTATTTCATGCCTGGCAAGAGCATTGATAAATCCGCCGCAATTTTGTCCAACCCCGTAATTCTATCACTTACGAAAAACACCTGTCCGCCGCGGGAAAGTTCGTTTTTTATTGCCTCGGCGATGAAGCCATAGTCAAATTCTATGATTGAAGTCTCGACTGGTAGGCGGTTTCGGGGCGGAGTTTCAATCAAGCTCAAATCGCGCGCGCCCATCAGCGAAAAATTAAGCGTACGCGGAATAGGCGTAGCAGTAAGAGTTAGCGTATCCACATTTAGCTTAATCTGGCGAAGTTTTTCTTTGGCGCCGACGCCAAAGCGATGTTCCTCGTCGATGACAAGCAGCCCTAAATTTTTAAAGTCCAAATCCTTGCTGAGAAGCCGGTGCGTGCCGATTAAAATATCTATTTTGCCTTGCTTAGTCCTTTCAAGTACTTCGGTTTGTTCTTTTTTGGTGCGAAAGCGCGACAAAACATCGACTGTAACAGGATATCGCCCGATTCTATCTTTGAATGTCGAGAAGTGCTGTTGGGCTAAAATAGTGGTAGGCACCAAGACAGCTGTTTGCTTGCCGGCAGCAGCGGCTTTGAATGCGGCACGAATGGCTATTTCAGTTTTACCAAAGCCAACATCGCCGCAAATTAGCCTGTCCATCGGAATATCGTTCATCATGTCTTTTTTTACGTCGTCGGTCGTTGTCGCTTGATCTGGCGTATCTTCGTAAAAAAATGATGCTTCAAATTCTTTTTGCCAAACGTCGTCGGCAGGGAAGGCGTAGCCTTTGGATTTTTTCCTTTCAGAGTAAAGTTTTATTAAATCGCGGGCTATGTCTTTTAGCTTTCGTTTTGTGCGAGCTTTTTTTCGCAGCCACTCCGAAGATCCCAGTTTTGTCAGTTTTGGAGCGGTGCCCTCGCCAGCAGAATATTTTTGCACCTTGTGTATATAGTTCAAATGGACGTAAAGCAAATCGCCTTCGGCAAAGAAAATCCGCATGCAGTCTTGCTTATTGCCGCCTATTTCAATTGTCTGAAAGCCGTCAAATTTACCTATGCCTTTGTCTTCATGGACGACGAAATCGCCAATATTGAGCTGCTTAATTTCTTTCAGCGTTAAGCCATGAGTTTTTTTGGATTTGCGCGATTGACTGATTTTTTGGCGGGAGAATATCTCATGTTCAGTATAGTAAGCGAATTTTTGATTTGGCAAAATAAAGCCGTGAGAGAGCGATTTCTCCTGCCAAGTTATATTATTCAGAAAAAATGTATCCTCGATTTCAGTGCGCTGGTCAAATTCTTCGGGCGAAAAAGTATTTTCCACCAAATCTTTCAATCTGTCGGAATGAATTTTCCCATTGGAAGCGATAACAACGCGATAGCCCTCGTTCTCCATTTTCTTTAATTCTTCGCGCAAATTCATAATAGTTGAATTAAACGATGATTGAGGCTCTGAATCGACTTGTATGTCTGCCTCGCCTAAGGAATTTAGCAGCACGGTTTGAAATTGCGAGATATAATTATCCACAAGCTCATCTTCGCCAAATGCTTCTAATTGATCGACTACTAATAATGTTTCTTGCCTCAAAAAATCAATAAGCGTCGAATTTTGCTCACTTTGCGATAAATCGAAAAGATTGTCGATAATTTCTACTTCTGTGTGTTCGCGAACACTGCGTTGCGAAAGGGGCTCGAATTCGCGGATAGATTCAATCTCGTCGCCGAAAAATTCGATACGCAGCGGCAAATCAAAGCCTATAGGAAATATATCGACTATACCGCCGCGAATGGCAAGCTCACCAGGCTCTGAAACAAAAAACTCTTTCTGAAAGCCGTTGAGCAAAAAGGACTTGGTGAATTCTGAAAAATTCACTTTATCGCCACAACGAATTGTTATTTTATGGGCATTTATCGTTGCAGGCTTCGGAATCAGCTTACTTAAAATATCGGGCGTGGCAATAAGCAAAGAGCGGGGTGAGTTCATAGCCTTGCTAAGTCCGTCAATCATATTGGATAAATTATTGTCCAAGTCCGAGTCTTTCTGATATTTTTTGCGATTATCGACAAGGAGCGAGGTGTCTTGCCCTTCGAGCATTAGATTTAAATCGTCATTCCAATCGTCGGCTGTTTGGGCATCGGCAGCAAGTACTAAAACTGGAACCGATAGCTGCTTGAATAGCGAGGCGACGAGCAAAGAACGGGACGAGCCGCGAAAGTATTTGGCTCGGATTTTTGGTTGTTTTGCTTGTATCTTTTCAATTAATTCATTGAAAAACTTGAATTTAATAAAATGTTCATCAATGCTCTGCGATTTATTTCGTTCACCCTTCACGTACGAACGGCTCCTTTAATTTCATTTTTATTGAGTGTATCTCGGCTTCCAATCTCGTAATAATTTCTTTATATTTTCTCAGGCTTTCGATGCCTATTTCTCTTTTTAATTTTAAGGAATTTACTAATGATTCAGATGAAACAAAGCGTTTTTCCAATTCATTAAGACGAACAACTTCTGTCAAATGTTCATTTTTTCTTTTTTTCGATTTAATAAATTTAAATAAACGGTAACCCGAAAACGAAAAAAGCAATAATACGAAGAAGACGAAAAAGCTATTTGAAACGCCGTGGGAAAAGGCTTCAAAGGTAATTTTCAAGTACACCATCAGCAAAGAAATCCCTAATGGCAGCGCCCACCAGGCGATATTATTATCAATTTTATAAATGTCTATACTACCTTTAATCAAATTTGATTCAATTTGAGATTCATTTTGTTCGATTTTCTCACGCTTCATTTGTTCAATTGAAATTTTATCCTGCTTTTCAAGTTCCTCTATATTATCCGAAATTTCCTTGAAGCTGATTTTAATTTTTGCCAAATCAGAATCTAATTGTGAAACGTATGTTTGCCATATTTCTTTGACTTTTTCTTTGTGCTTCGAATAATTTTGCGGGTCCGTTGCTTTTTCAAATTGAAGTATGAAAGCGGCTATGTCCGGCTCAATGCGTATCGAATAGGTTAAATCAAAAAATAGCGTAGGATATTTATCTATTATTTTCCTGACTCCCGCAGCTTTATCTCCGAAATATTCTTGGATGGCAAAAATTCTGTCGAAATTTTTAAAAAAAGCTAAATGCCTGATTGTTTCGCGTTCTTCGGGCAAAAAGTTTTGCATTAGGTCTGCGTAAGTGTCGTAAAGTTCAGCTATGGTTTCCAAATTTTCGGCTAACATTGGATTGGTTTTCCATACAGAATTTTTCAGCAGGGTAGCAAATGCAGGCTTTATTCGGACTTTGTCAGTTTCGCTGTTTTCAGAAAATTCACTGCTCGCTTCTATAAATTTATATGCCAATTCTGCATCATCTTTGATAAGGGGAGCGAAACTAAGGGCTTCCGCGCTAATATCGTCGAAAAATGCGGCAGATTTCAAATAAGATAATTCACTTATATCTAAGTAGTTTATTGCTCGCTTTAATGCCTCGTCCTCTAAGGCAGACAAATCGTCCACGCTGCCATTGTTTTGCAGAAGTGTATCAGCAAGCAAATTAACCAGAAAGGGCAGGCTTTGAGTTATTTGGCAAATTGCTTCTAAATTTTCGCTTGCGTCTATATTTGATTCTTCCAGCAATTTCAAAACCAAAGGGTCGCGCAATTTCTCAATGAATAGGCTATTGAAGCATTTATATTCAATATTGCAATTAAATCTCTCGCGTCCGGCAAGCAAAAATTTGAAGTCGAAAAAATCTGCAGCTTTTGCGTCTTCTGGAAAATTCGTAATTTCGTAAAACTTAAATTCAGATAGTTTTTGATTGTAAATCTTATCAAGTAAAATGTTACAAATCCAATCGTTTACGCTGCCGGCAATTTTATCGTAATTATCAATTATAAAAATAATATTTTTAGGCTGCGTTGGCAATTCAATTTGATCTGAATTAGAAAAATTATAATTGGTCGCCAATAAATCAATCAAAAAAGATTCAGCTGCAAATCTTTCTGGCTCGAAAAGCAAGCTCGAATCGCTTTGGCTTAGTTCATATTTTTCAGCTAAATTCGGCACGCTTAGATCAGAGTTTTCTCTTGCCAAAAAACCGGGTACATTCCGTAATTTATTTCTTTTTTTGATTAAGTGGTGCATTTCCTTTTGCAAGGAATATGAATTGTTCAACAAATTTAGAAAATTATTACGATTTTCAAAGGTTTCGCACCGAGCGGGCAGTTCTTTTTTGATTTGCGAAGCGAATAAATTATAAACAAATTCGTGGAAATACTCTATTTCGTGGCGATGGTCATAATCAAATATAATTAAATTGTCATCGCTTGGCAAATCTTTTTTTGCTATATCTAAAATGTGCGATTTGCCCACGCCGAAAGTTCCATGCAAGTAAAGTACTCTGGATGGATTAGCCTGAAAGTCCAAAAATTGAGAAATTTTATTTATATAATTTTCCATCATCTTTAAAATCGAGAGATTTTTATTGTCAAAAATATATCTTTTAAAACAGATTGGGACAGCATTCAAAATGGTATAATCGAAAATATGTTAATTTAATTTTAATATTTTTTTAGAAAACAGAATTTTTAATTATTTTTTTGAATGATAAATATTCGTTTTAAACTCAAAGAAAAAATTTAACATAAAATAACTATGGCGTTTTTAAGCATTTTTTGTTAAATTTGAAAAACAAATAATGAGGAAAAATGAAAATACTAATCACTGGCGGCGCCGGCTTTATATTCAGCCGATTTGCAAAACTGTGCGTTGAAAAGGGCGACGAAGTTGTCATTATAGATTCTCTCACCTATGCCGGCGACACTGCTCGCTTGGGCTTTTTTATGCAAAACATTAATTTTTACAAAGAAGACGTTACCAACGGCGAAGCGATAAAAGGAATATTGAAAGCTGAAAAGCCAGATGTCATTGTCCATGCAGCTGCGGAAAGCCACGTCGATAGGAGCATAATCGATGCCGGTCCTTTTATAGATTCAAACACGAAAGGCACGCAGGTCATGCTCGACGCGGCTCGCCACGCGGGCGTAGAGCTGTTCGTTAATATTGCCACAGACGAAGTTTATGGCGAATTAGGCGAAAGTGGGCAGTTCTACGAAACTACACCAATTAACCCGAATTCTCCTTATTCGGTCAGCAAGGCAGCTGCCGATATGTTGGGTAATGCCTACTTCCGCACTTACGGACTGCCGGTTATAACGCTTAGACCGTCCAACAATTACGGACCATTCCAATATCCAGAGAAGCTGATTCCCGTCGTATTTTTGAAAGCATATCAAAATAGCCCAATACCCGTTTACGGAACAGGCATGAACGTACGCGAGTGGCTCTATGTCGATGATGCTGCTCGAGCCGTCTATTCAATTATAAAACACGGGCGTCCGGGCGAAAGCTACAATATCGGAAGCGGTGAAGAGCGAGATAATTTGACCGTAGTAAAATCAATATTGGACATAATGGGCAAGCCACATAGCTTGATTGAATTCGTGAAAGACAGACAGGGGCACGATTTCCGATATTCGCTAAATTGTGATAAATTTAAAAATGAAACAGCTTGGCAAATCGAATACGATTTTCAAAAAGGGATTAAAGCTACAATTGATTGGTATATGGATAATATCGATTGGACATTCAAAAAAATCGAATATTTAAAAAAATATTGGGAAACAGCTTATGCAAAATAATTTAGCTTGCTTTGCCAAAGCTCGATTTTTGATTTTGGGCGGACGCGGTCAGCTCGGCAGAGAATTCTCACGTTTGCTCGAAGATGGTGGAATCGCTTACGCTGCATACGATTTGCAGGAAGTTGATATTTCTGATATAGATGAGATGAAATCAGCCGTTTCTGCTTTCAAGCCAGATTTTCTGATAAATTGCTCCGCTTACAATTTTGTTGATTTAGCAGAAAGTGAATACGACAAAGCGTACGCTGCTAACTCGCAGGGACCGCTGAACATAGCTCGCCTTTCTGCTGATTTCAAAATAAAAGCGGTGCATTACAGCACAGATTACGTTTTCGACGGCGCCAAACAAAGCGATTACTCTGAAGTAGATAAGCCTAACCCGTTAAATAATTATGGAAAAACGAAGCTTTTGGGCGAAAATTTATTTTTAGAAAATTCTGAAAATAATTTGGTGTTTCGTTTAAGTTGGGTCTATGGCGAGGGTCAGCAAAATTTCATAGCTAAACTTCAAAATTGGTCTGAAAAGTCGAATATTTTGCGAATAGCGGACGATGAAGTTTCGGTGCCATCGAGTACTGCCTTTATAGCTGAAAATACTCTCTTAGCTCTCAAAGCAACACTCGGCGGACTTTATCATTTAGTGCCTGAAGGCAATGCCTCCCGATACGAATGGGCGGCTGAAATAGTTCGGCTACTCAAATTGCCCGTCGAGCTTCAAGCCGCAAAAATGGATGAATTTTCATTAAAAGCTGAGCGTCCAAAAATATCAATTATGAACAGCGGGAAGATTCAACGAGATTTAAATGTTTGCTATGATATTTGGTGTACTTACCTTTCTAAATATTTATTAAACAGTTGATTAAGTCCATTTTCTTAAGGCTGCACCGATAAGTGCTGAATTTGCGTAAAAGGAATTAAGCCCAATACACCCCCGACTCTTTCTAAATAGAATGATTTCCCTTAATTAAAGGCTTAATGCGACCTCTCCTCAGGTGGCTGTCTCGTAAGTAAAAACATATTTTTAAGACAGGCACGAATGATGAATGACAAGTCTGTTGGTGCTTACATTTTTAAACACCCCCTGCCCCCTCTTACAAGAGGGGGAGGAAAAAACTATTGTAATATATAAACTTACGGCAATCAAATCTCAAGTTCCTGTCCCCCCTCTTTTTAAGAGGGGGCTGGGGGGTGTTAACAAATGCGCTTATCATAACAATCCTATTTCAACGTGCGTGCTTTCCTTAACACTCAGTTTCCACTTTACGATACAGCCACTCGGCGCAGAGGTCAAATGCAATAGCCAACAGATTGCCCATCCATCATCCGTGGTGGATATGAGACTTTTTTTTTACTTTATCGAAACAGACTCAATACTACGATTATTAGTAAATCAACAGACTGGTCGGTAAATAGGATTAAAATAAACCCTCCGAAAAATTAAAAAAAAATAAATAAAATATAATTTAAGAATGCAAGTCTATGACTATATGTTAATCAGAAATTATTAATATGTTTATTTTTCAAATTTTATTAGAGGTATTTATGAAATCGATGAAGTATATCTTGCTAATCGCTATGTTTTTTACGATTGGCGGAATTAAAGCTCACGCAGGGCCACCTATGGGTCGGGATTTTGGCTTAGGAATAATGGTCGGCGAGCCGACTGGCTTTACTGGCAAGCTTTGGATGCGTGACAATACGGCTTTGGCATTTACTTTGGGCAGTTCATATTTAGGGAAGGTAAGAATTGGCATGGATTACCTGTGGCATTTTGATGCTTTTAATTCAAATGTAGTCAAGCTTTACGCTGGACCAGGCGTTGCTGTTGGTATTGGCGCAAGTAATGGCTGGTGGTACACAGATAAAGGTAAGCCATATTACAGAACTACTGACGAAACAGGCTTTGGCGCCCGTGCGCTTTTTGGTATGAACATTATACCGAGAAATACTCCGATAGAGTTCTTTGGCGAAGTGGGCGTTATGATTGGTCTTTTGCCTGAAAACTTTACTAATACGGAATTTGCTTTAGGCGCAAGATTTTATTTCTAAGCTTTGAAAATTCGCTGAACAAAATCGCGAAGAATGTTTGCTGGAAAAAGAAAATCAAGAATCAGGCACATTTATTTATTATCAAAGCAGCCTCAACTGCCGATTGGCAAGTGAGGCTGCTTTGATTTTTTAGTTGTTGCTTCTATTAAAAAGTAAAGAATTTTTCTTTCGATGTTTGGCAAAAATTGCATTTATCATCAACATTTGCTATATCGTAAGTATTTCCACAAACGGGGCAGACTGCATAGCCAGTTGGCAAATTAGTTTGGTTGTTTGCTTTTACGGCTTCGAGTGCTGTTGCGTAAAATTCCTTGTGTTTTTTCTCGGTATCCAAAGCCCAAGTAAATGATTTTTCAGCTTTTTCGACGCCTTCGTCCTTTGCTGCTTTGATAAATTCAGGATACATGGTAGTGAACTCATAGGATTCGCCGTCGATTGCGGCTTGCAGATTTTCAGCTGTCGTTTTTACGTCGAATTCTGGAGTGATAGGATCCATTTTTTCACCAAGATCGGTAAGTACTTTGGTGTGGTTTTCGGCATGTATAGTTTCTGCTTTAGATGCCGCAGTAAATAATGTAGCGACTGCTGTAAAGCCTTCGTCGAGTGCTTGTTGAGCGTAAGCAGCGTATTTCGCGCTCGCTGTAGTTTCGCCGATGATTCCTTTTTTCAAATTCTCTATTGTTTGAGTTGGTTTTTGATTTGAGCAACCGAAAACCATTAGAGAAATTAATGCGAGTAGAAGAATGTTTTTCATAATTAATCCTAATGTTAATTAAAAATATTAAAAAAAAATTAAAGAGGCAACATGTAATTATAAACCAAAGTACCGCCATAAAAGCCGGTTATACCAACTAAAACAGTTGCCAGACCATACAAACCAAAAGCAAACCACCTCAAATTTACGCCTGCGGTCGGGGTTTTTTCTAAAAATATACGGAGAATGGACGTAATAATCAGCACTGTAACTGCTGAGGCTGCTAACAGCTCGTGAATCTCTCTGACTTCACCGGCTGCACCTGCCATTTCACTTGTAAAAATTAATCCGGAGAGCAAAGTAAATATTGCCATAACTGTACCGCTTAAAAGCAGATAATAACCGGTTTTGCTGAAACATATCTCATTACGAAATGATAAAAAAGCAAGTTCAGCAAGGAATCCGAAAAGTACAAGTCCTATGGGGAAATGTACGAGTAAAGGATGAAGGTGATCTGTTGAAAACATAAAAATTT
>JBBRJR010000097.1:0-9067 GCA_038218865.1 Kapaibacterium sp. (SeqCode)
AACCCAAAGATATGTCGAACTTTAACGACGGGGAATTTGCAACGATTAAATTTACTGCACTTTTAGGCAATAGTTTAAATACTACTTTGTCTTTCGACAGCGTTTCAGCTCAAAGCCCAAATAAAATTTCTATCGAAACTACCGACGCCGAGCTTGAAATTACTGGCGGATGCTTGCTTCCAAAGCGCCTTTTGCAAATTGGGGAAGCTCCGGGCATATTCATTACTAATGCTGAAAATTCTGAATTCGCTTCGATTGATGTAAATAACATTGTCGATGGCTTACTCGAGGTCTCCCTCTTTGATTTAATGGGAAATAAAATTCAAACTTTTTGCAATGAGAATAAATCAGCTGGAAAGTATAATTTTTCTTTGGACAAAAACTATTTTGCTGGCGGCGTTTATTTGATTGTCATGCAATTCGGCGGCGGTTTCGAAACAGAAATGCTTATCATTAATAAATAAATTATTTTGTTTAACCAAAAATAAAGAAAAAAAATGGAAAATTTAATTGATATTGAACACAAAGTAATGTTCCAAACTTACAAAAGGTTTCCAATTGTTATCAAAAAAGCTGAAGGCTCGACTATTTGGGACAACGAAGGTAACGAATATTTGGATTTTTTAGCAGGAATAGCTGTAAATGCACTGGGACACACACATCCCAAAATAATTGAAGCCATTACAAACCAAGCCAAAAAATACATGCATGTTTCAAATTATTTTTATCAAGAGCCACAAATACTTTTGGCGGAAAAATTAGTAGTGATGACCTCATTCGACAGAGTATTCTTTACCAATTCCGGAAGCGAAGCTATGGAAGGAGCTATAAAACTCATTCGCCGGTACTCTCAAGACAAACAAAAAACCGAAATCATAGCTTTTTCAGGTGGTTTTCATGGGCGGACTTATGGCGCTTTGTCAATCATGGACAAACCCCACTACAAAGACAAAATGGGACCATTTTTGGAAGGTACAAAAATTATTGAGCATAATAACATTGCGGCTCTTCGCGATAATATCAATGATAAAACGGCTGCTGTTGTGCTGGAATTCTTACAAGGCGAAGGCGGAATTGTCGAGCCAACGACTGAATTTGTTTCCGTTTTAAAAGAACTAAAAGATAAATACGATTTCTTGCTTGTTGCTGATGAAATACAATGTGGCGTGGGGAGAACTGGCAAATTCTTTGGCTTTGAAAATTTCAATATTCAGCCTGATATAGTAACTATGGCTAAAGGTATCGGTGGCGGATTGCCACTTGGCGTGATTTTAGCAAAAGAAAAATTAAAAGACGTTTGGCAGAAGGGAAATCACGGCACTACGTATGGCGGCAATGCTTTGGCTTGTGCTGCCGGAATGGTTGTATTAAACGAATTAGAAGCAGGAGTGATGAATAACGTCGAAGAAGTCGGCGGATACTTGAAATCCAAACTCCAAGAAATGAAATTAAAATACCCGAATTTAGTTACAGAGGTTCGCGGACGCGGGCTTATGCTCGGACTTGTTTTGTCGTTTGATGCTTCAATACTCGTCGAAGCGTTATTGAAAGCGGGAATAATTTCTAACGCGGCGTCAGGAAATATATTGAGGATAGTACCGCCACTTGTTTTGAAAAAAGAAGAAGCTGAAATATTCATTATAAAACTATCCATCGCTTTATCGAAAATGCAATAGATGTAATTATTACTTTGAATTTATTACATTGAATTTTGAAAAAAAAATATCAGGCTGTCCGGCATTAGTTTTTTTTAGAGGTTAGAAATTTTAAAGAATAATAAATAATCTTTAAAATAACTCTCAAAGAACATACAAAAAAAACGCTGACTTGTCAGGCAGCCTGATTTTTTACTACTAATACATTAATAAGCTTTTCATCCATTCGTAGTATTCATCGGATGCATCGACATCTTTGATAGCCAGAATTTCCGCTAATTCATATTTGGATAATTCATTGATGCGTTTTTCGACGGCATTTAATTTTCCTTCGAATGTTTTGATTTTAAGCATGTATTCGGTGGAAATATCTAATTGATTTTTCCACATGAAATATGAGGTTATCCCAGGGATAACCGTTACACAAGAAGCAAGATTTTCGGTTAAAAGAATCGTTGCCATCTCGTGAGCGTCTTCCGGCGTACTCGCCGTTGTAAAAACAATTCGGATTTCATTAAAAGTTTTCATAATTTGCCTTTTGTAAATTAACAAAACTGAAATATTTGCAATATACAAAATAATTTGAAATATGTTAGAAATATTTATTTTTCATTTGCATATAATTGCAATATTATATGCTTTTACTAAAAATTGGCAGCTCAGGAGCATCAAAGATGGGCTTTTAGGAGTTGCCGTTATGTTATTGGTTTTTGCGATAGGATGGGCGATGACCGGCACTTTAGCGTATGCTATTTATCCGGACAGCTGGAATACGCCGTACTTTTCGCATGACACGCTATCGCTTGTTTTGCTTGCCATACCGGAAAGCGTTTTCTTTTATTTGTTTTTTGTAAAAGATAAAGAAACAGAAACGTCATTTTAGTCAGTTTGCAAGTGATAAATTTGGAAAAGAAAGCTAAGCGAGATTTTAAACTGCAATTGGTTTAGAAGTTTATACTCAATTCTTGACCAAAATGAAAGCTTTTTGCTCTTTGTCATTGCAAAATTAAACCTGATTTGTTATTTTTAAGGTTATATGAAATCAATCTTTAAATATATATTTCTCATAATAATTTGTGCTTCAATTGCAAATGTTTCTTCTTTTGCTCAGGCACAGAAGAAAAAACTGCCTAGCAGTACTAAAGAGCAAAAAAAGCCAAAAACTGAGACAAATCAGCCACAAGATGAGCCGCGACGCACCGTGCAACCTTCGCAAAGCCAAGTGGATTCTGTGGCTAATGTTTTATTTCCTAATGACTCATTAGCTAAAATCGAATCGCCCTCCGGCATAGATTCCCTCGTAACTTTTTTTGCCGAGGACAGTGTCGTCTTTAATCTACGCACTAAGCGAATGAGACTCAAAGGCGGAGCAAATATAGATTTCAAAGTACAAAAGTTGAATTCCGAAATCATAGAAATTGATTTCAATACTTCCCAACTAAACGCTTCCCATGGCTTGGATTCCGCCAATAGGAAATTCGGCTTCCCGAAATTTAACGATGCCGGCGAAATATTTTTTGGCGAAGATATTGCTTTTAATTTTAAAACCAAACGCGGCACAATTGTTTCAGGCGAAACACAAATCGGCGAAGGATATTATTTTGGTTCAAAGATAAAGCGTATTTCAGAAGACGCCTTTTTCGTTAAAGATGGCTACTACACTACGTGCGATGATCCTAATCCGCACTACTACTTTGGCTCACCTGAAATGAAAATGATTGCAAAAGACAAGATATTTTTAGATCCGATTATATTCTACGTAGAAGACATGCCGATATTCGTCCTGCCATTTGGATTGTTTTTCCCCAATAAAGGCGGGCGGCAATCAGGAATAATTATTCCATCATTTTATTTTTCAAAAAATCGCGGCGTTGTTTTTCAAGATTTCGGATTTTATTGGGCTGCATCAGATTATTGGGATACACAAGTTAAATTCGATTTATATACAAAGGGCGGCTATTTAATTAAAAATGAAACGCAATGGGTCTTGCGAGATATTTTCAAAGGCTCTTATAACTTACAATTTGGCAATACGCGATTTAATCCCGAGGATAAATATACTAAAAATTGGAGTGTTCGATTAAATCATAATCATAACATTAATCCATTGGAGAGGGTGGATGTCAATGTCAATTTTGCTTCACAGGATTTCAACAGAAACACTCAAACGGATTATCAATCCCGCATAAAGCAAAACATGACCTCCAATGCATCCTACTCCCGCAGCTTTGATAACGGCTCTAATTTTTCTATGTCGTACCAAAGGGATCAAAATTTAATTGATAAATCTTACAGCCAATCAATCCCAATAAATTATTCTTTGCCAAATCTTACGCCGTTTAAATCTCTTATTTCAAGCGTTGATAGGTCATGGTATGCTTTCGTTCGAGATATTTCTTTTAATTACAGAAGTAATTATACATACAGTTCAAGCAAAACAGTTGCTCCGGAAACCGATACACTGCACAAATTTATTTATGACGAGCGAAATAAATTATCACACTCACCAAGCATAAGTATCTCGCCGAAGTTTGGCTTTTTTACCATTACGCCATCAGTTTCATTTTCGGCAAATAACTATTTTAGAAAGCTGACGCGAACATATAACCCCGGCGATTCTACAACGCAAGATTCATTTGAAAAAGGCTTTTTTACCGAATATTGGTACAGCATGGGCGTATCAGTTTCGACCCGCGTTTTTGGTATAGCTGATGATTCCCGACCTTTCTTCGGATTTTTCAAGCCGTCAAGTATTGGAGTTAAAGCATTCCGACACACGTATCAGCCGACTTTCGGATATAATTTTACTCCTGATTTTTCAGATAAAAGTTATGGATTCTATGGCAGTTATTACGATGCTGCCCGCCAAGACCAAGTGAAATATTCGAAATTCATTCGAGATGGGGGAGCAGCGCCTTCGTCTTTGTCGCAAAGCATAAGCTACAATGACTTGCATAGCTTTGAAATAAAAGTCAAGCAAGGCGATACTTTACCTGATAAGAACATAGAGCTTTTGCGATTGACATTTGGGGCCAGCTATAATTTAGCAGCCGACTCAATGAATTTATCCGATATAAATATGACTTTCCGCACGCCGGCTATGGGTTTTATCGAATTCTCCGGTTCTGCTGCTTTTACTGCTTATGATGAAACAAAATACGAAACCAGTCCGAATAATTATTCGTACCGCCGAGTTAATCAATACCTTTTGTCAAATGGGAAAGGACTGGCACGGCTGACAAATTTTAGCTTAAGCTTTACGTCAACCGTAACATCGAGTCAAAGTGATTTCGGCAAATCATTAGAATTTTCAGCTCCCAAAGACTCATTAAATTCTGATAGCATTTCTGCTTATTTAGGCTCTCGTTTTTTGCAAAGGCACTCCCACGATGACGATGAATATTTCGATTGGTACGGCGATGCTTCGCCCGGATACATGCCTATAACGATTCCTTGGTCGCTAAACGCTGGAGTGAATTTTAATTATGAAAGATATTTCGTAAATAAAATTAACCGTTCACTTAATTTGTCGAGTTCGATAAATATCAAACTAACCGAAAGCTGGTCGGCAAATTGTAACTTCCGTTATGACTTGATAAAAATGCAACTCTTGACGCCACAGTTAAATTTGACTAAAGATCTGCATTGCTGGAATCTATTATTAAATTGGACGCCTACCGGATATAATCGCGGTTTTTACTTGAAATTCGGAATAAAATCATCGATGCTCCAAGATTTGAAAATAGAGAAGAAAAATTCGCCTATCTTCCGTTAATATAAATTTTTATCCTTGCCTAAAAACACAAGGATTTGAGAAAAAAAATTCGTAAATTTGTACTTACACTTTTTAACATTATCATTAAATATTGGTAGTTATGAGAGCTGTCATACCCGTCGCAGGCGTCGGGACAAGATTAAGACCACACACTTACGCTTTACCCAAAGTGTTGCTGAACGTAGCCGGTAAGCCTATATTAGGGCATATTTTGGATGCGTTGAAAAATCAAGGCATAAACAAAGCGACTATTATCACCGGATATATGGGCGATTTAGTCGAGGAATTTGTTCGCAAAAGATATGGATTTATGGATTTAATTTTCGTCGAACAAAAGCCTATGCAAGGCTTGGGACATGCTATTTGGACCGGACGGGATACATTTGGCACAGACCCCTTGTTAATTATCTTAGGCGATACAATTTTCGATGTGGACTTAAATTTAGCTTTTGCGAAAGATTCAAATTCTATCGGCGTAAAAGACGTAGAAGACCCACGCAGGTTCGGCGTTGTCATAAGCGACGAAACTGGAAAAATTGAAAAATTAATTGAAAAACCTGAGGAAATTATTTCCAAAAAAGCAATTGTCGGCTTATATTATATCAAAGATACTGAGCTTTTCAAGAATTCACTTGAGCGGTTAATTGACGAAGATATTCGCACTCGCGGTGAATACCAACTGACTGATGCTTTGCAATTAATGCTGGATTTAGGTGCTGATTTTTGCACATTCCCAGTAGAAGGATGGTACGATTGCGGCAAGCCCGAGACCCTACTTTCGACTAATCGTTTTCTTTTGGACAAAAAGCCTACTGAACGGGTTTTTGAAGATTCAGTCGTTATTCAGCCATCATTTATATCAGATAATGCAATTATAGAGCGGTCTATTATTGGTCCTTATGCTTCTGTTGCCGATAACGCCGTCGTCAAAGACAGCATCATCAAAGATTCAATTATCAGCTTTGGAGCGAAAGTAAATTCCTCACTTTTGATTGATTCGATAGTTGGAAATAATGCGGAATTGACAGGGCATTTCCATAAATTAAATATTGGAAATTCAAGTACAATTGACCATAGTTAATTAAGAAAAACATTTATTAAAATAATAATAGGTTAAATAATGGATAATACAAAAAACTATTTGTTCACTTCTGAATCTGTTTCAGAAGGACATCCCGATAAAATCTGCGACCAAGTTTCCGACGCAATTTTAGACGCTATGCTGAATGACGATCCGCATAGTCGCGTCGCATGCGAGTGTTTTGCTTCGACAGGTATGATAGTCGTTGGCGGAGAAATAACTACTGATACTTATGTAGATTTGCAAAAATTAGTTCGCAATGTAATTCGTGAAATTGGCTACAAACACGAAGGCTACCGCTTCGATGCTGATTCTTGCAGCGTTATCAATGTAATTAACCACCAATCTCCCGATATTGCTATGGGTGTCGATACAGGCGGCGCGGGCGACCAAGGCATGATGTTCGGCTATGCATCGGACGAAACTCCTGAATACATGCCTGCTACATTAGTCTTCTCACATAATTTGGTAAAAGAATTGGCTCGTATCCGCAAAGACGGCAAGATAATGAATTATCTGCGCCCAGATGCTAAATCTCAAGTTACTATTGAGTACAATGAAAATAATGAAATATTGCGCGTCGATACGATTGTAATGTCCACTCAACACGATCCAGACGTATTGCAAAAAACTATTAAAAGCGATATCATCGAGAATGTCATTAATAAAATTATTCCACTTGAACTAATCGATGAAAATACCAAAATCCACGTCAATCCTACCGGCAAATTTGAAATCGGGGGCCCACACGGGGATACCGGACTTACTGGCAGAAAAATTATAGTCGATACTTACGGTGGACGAGCTCCACACGGCGGCGGTGCTTTTTCGGGCAAAGACCCGTCGAAAGTCGATAGATCCGCAGCCTATGCAGCTCGCCATATAGCTAAAAATATAGTTGCTTCCGGACTTGCCCGAGAGTGTACTATTCAGCTTTCCTACGCTATCGGCATAGCTCAGCCCGTTTCTATTTTCGTTGATACTCACAGAACAGGCAAGGTTTCCGATCATGATTTAGCTCGTTTCGTAAAGGAAAATATAGATTTAACGCCTAAGGCTATTATAGAAAGATTTGATCTATTACGTCCCATTTATCGCGCCACTGCTGCTTATGGGCACTTCGGTAGAAATGAATTCCCTTGGGAAAACTTGGATTTAGTAGATTTATTTAAAAGTAATTTTGAAAACAAATAAGGATTAAAAATGTCAAATATTCCACAAAAAGCAAGCAAAGGTAATTTTTCGGAAGCTGAAGGTAAGTATTGCGTTCGCAATATTGAATTAGCCGAAGAAGGACGCTTACTTATCGATTGGGCAGAATCTCGTATGCCCGTTTTAATGGGTTTAAGAAAAAAATATGCAGAAACTAAACCTTTCGCTGGCTATACTATTGCCGGCTGTTTGCACGTAACCAAAGAAACCGCTGTACTTATTCGTACTTTAGCTGCTGCTGGCGCTACAGTTACTTGGTCGGGCTGCAACCCGCTTTCTACTAATGACGCCGTCGCGGCTGCTTTGGCTGATGAAGGCATTTCAATTTATGCTTGGTACGGCAATCACGAAGATTTTTATTGGTGCATAGAAAGAACTATTGACCAAAAACCTCACTTAACGCTAGATGACGGCTGCGATTTGATTAATACCGTTCACGAAAAATATCAGGACATGGCGATTAATCACATTATCGGCGGAACAGAAGAAACTACGACTGGCGTACAACGCCTTCGCGCTCGTGCTGCTGCCGGTAAATTACTCTATCCCGTCTATGCCGTAAACGACGCCGAAACTAAATGGGACTTCGACAACGTTTATGGAACAGGACAGTCAACTCTCGACGGTATCTTAAGAGCTACTTCCGTTCTTTTTGCTGGTAAGAATTTCGTTGTTGCCGGACACGGCCATTGCGGCAGTGGAGTGGCAAAACGCGCTAAAGGAATGGGCTCAAATACAATTTGCACAGAAGTAAAAGCTACATCAGCCTTGAAAGCGATTTTGGAAGGACACGAAGTTTTGTCAATGGACGATGCTGCAAAAGTTGGAGATATATTTGTTACAGCAACAGGCGTCAAAGACGTTATTCGCAAAAACCATTTTGAATCAATGAAAGATGGCGCTATTATTTGCAATACCGGACACTACGATGCAGAAATCAATATTCCTGAACTTGAAGCCGTCTCTACCGGAAAACGCACCATCCGCCCTAATTGCGAAGAATATACGCTGAAAAACGGAAACCGCGTTTATCTTTTAGCACAAGGTCGCTTGATAAATTTAGCCGCTGCCGAAGGACACCCGTCAGAAGTTATGGATATGTCGTTCGCAAATCAATTTATGTCGCACCTTAATTTACTCGAAGCTTACAAATCAGGCAATAAACTTCCAACAGAAGTTATTGAAATGCCCGCTGAGCAAGATGAATTTATCGCAGAAACAAAATTGAAAATGCTTGGATTGTCGATAGATAAATTAACCCCCGAGCAAGTTGCCTATATTAGCGATTATAACGCCGGAACGTAAGCAAGTATTAGGTTTCCAGTTATCAGTTTCCGGTTTTTG